>NZ_OZ156465.1:4500000-4746093 GCF_964212655.1 Candidatus Thiodiazotropha sp. LNASS1
ATCGATATCGGCGTTGAAAAACCGCTGTTTCGTCAAACCGCATGGGCGGTGACACTGGTTGCACCCGTGTTGGCGCTGATTCTAATGGGAGGTCTGTCATGAGCCGTCGTGCGACTGGCCTGAGGGCCTGGTTTCTTCAGCGTGCAACAGCAATCTATCTGTTGCTGTACATCATCTATGTATTGCAGCACATGATCGCCGATCCGCCGCAGGATTATCACGCATGGCAGGGATGGATTGCGCAACCCTTGGTCGGACTGGGGATCCTGCTTTTTTTCGCCTCCCTATTGCTGCATGCCTGGGTCGGTTTCCGTGATGTATTGATCGACTATATCCACCCCACAGCAATCAGAGTGACAGTACTGACGCTGGTTGGTTTTGTCCTGGTCGGCTGTGCGATTTGGGTTCTGCAAATTATCTTTACGGCGACTGCCGCCTGAGACAAAGGTTAACTATAAGATGGCACTGGAAAAGCAACGATTCGATACACTAATCATGGGAGCCGGCGGTGCGGGTTTGAATGCGGCCTTGCAACTTGCCAATGCAAACCTCAAGGTTGCGGTAGTCTCCAAGGTATTTCCTACACGCTCCCACACTGTCGCAGCACAAGGCGGGGTGAATGCCGCCTTGGCCAACGTCCTGCCGGATAACTGGCACTGGCACATGTTCGATACCGTGAAAGGCTCGGACTATCTCGGTGATCAGGATGCCATTGAGTATATGTGCCGTGAAGCGATTCCCACGGTTTATGAACTGGAGCACAATGGCGTGCCGTTCTCCCGCCTGACCAACGGCAAGATCTATCAGCGTGCATTTGGCGGCCAGAGTCAGAACTTTGGTGGTGAACAGGCTGCACGAACCTGCGCCGCTGCCGACCGCACCGGCCACGCGATCTTACACACTCTGTATCAGCAGAATATCCGCGCCAAGACCCATTTCTATGACGAGTATTTTGCAGTTGACCTGGTCAGGGATGATGAGGGATATGTGTTGGGTGCCTTGGTATTGAACATCGCAACCGGAGAGCCGTTGTTGATCGAGTCAAAGACCACGCTGCTGGCGACAGGGGGCTGCGGGCAGGTCTTCAGGACCACCAGTAACGCACATATCAACACAGGTGATGGCATGGCGATGGCGTTACGTGCCGGCCTGCCGTTGATGGATATGGAATTTTTCCAGTTTCACCCCACCGGCATTGCCGGTAAGGGCATGTTGATCACCGAGGGCGTGAGAGGTGAGGGCGGTTATCTCATCAATAAAGATGGTGATCGTTTCATGGAAAAGTATGCCCCTAACGCAAAAGATCTCGCCAGTCGCGATGTGGTGGCGCGATCCATCGTAACCGAAGTGCGTGAAGGCAATGGTGTCGGTCCTGAAGCCGATCATGTATTGCTTAAGGTCAACCACCTGGGTGAGGAAGTCATCGCCAAGCGCTTGCCGGGTATCCGTGAGAGTTCCAAGATCTTTGCCGGTGTCGATCCGGTCAAAGATCCGATACCGGTATTTCCAACTGCCCACTACGTGATGGGCGGTATCCCCACCGACCGCTTCGGTCGGGTGATGCCTACCGCTGATGACGACGGCGACCATCTGCCGGGATTATATGCGGCCGGTGAGTGTGCCTGTGCGTCGGTGCACGGCGCCAATCGACTTGGTGGCAACTCCCTGCTCGATATCCTGGTATTTGGACGCCTGGCGGGGCACAACATCATCGAGTATGTGAAAGAGAATACTGCCCATCGGCCAATTGACGAAGCGAGTGTGGATAAGGCTGTGTCGCGGTTGCAGCGTTGGGATGCCAAGGGTGACGGCATCACGGTAAGCCAATTGCGCAACGAGTTTCGCAAAACCATGGAGGATCATGCCGGCGTATTCCGTGTCGAGGATATGATGACGGACGGTGTCGAAAAGGTGAAACAGTTACGGGAAAAAATGAGTGAAGTCCGATTGACGGACCACTCCTCCACCTTCAACACCAATCGTACCGAGGCCTTGGAACTGGAGAACCTGATCGATGTGGGACTGTCGATCGCAGTATCCGCTTTGCACCGCAAGGAGAGTCGTGGCGCCCATTCGCGTCCCGATTATCCGAAACGCGATGATGTGGATTGGATGAAACATACCCTCTATTGGAAGGAGAATGACAGGCTCGATTACAAAGGTGTTCGGGCTCAGCCTTTGACCGTTGAGAGTTTTCCGCCGAAAGAAAGAGTTTACTGAAGAGTTTTGAGTTATGAGTTTTTAGCTTTGAGTTGATGTGGTGCTCGAGTGCGGACAGTATCGATAAAGTCATCCGCTTAGCGAATACCACAACTCAAAACTTATCACTCAAAACTAAAAACTCGAAGCAACGAGGATTTGTAATGAAATTCAGTGTCTACCGATATAATCCTGAAACAGACAACGAACCTTATATGCAGGATTTCGAGGTTGAGCAACGTCAGGGAATGATGTTGCGTGATGCCTTGTTGGCGATTCAGTCACAGGATGAGTCCTTTACCTTCAGGCACTCTTGTGGTGAGGGTGTTTGTGGTTCGGATGGCGTGAATGTCAACGGCAGCAACAAACTTGCCTGCATTACACCATTGACGGAACTGAAGGAACCGGTGGTTGTCAGGCCCTTTCCCGGTCGTCCCGTGGTTCGTGATCTGGTGGTGGACATGAGTCAGTTCTATGCCCAATACAAGCAGGTCGATCCCTGGCTGATTCGCAAGGATCCCTTGCCTGAACAGGAGATCCTCCAGTCTCCGGAAGAGAGAAATCAACTCGATGGTCTCTACGAGTGCATCATGTGCGGTTGTTGTTCTACATCCTGTCCTTCTTTCTGGTGGAACCCTGACAAATTCCTTGGCCCACAAGCATTATTGAGCGCATGCCGTTTTCTGGCCGATAGTCGTGACCAGGCTAAAGAGGAGCGACTCGACAAGCTTGAGGGACCCTATAAACTGTTTCGCTGCCATACCATCATGAACTGTGTGGAGGCATGTCCGAAAGAACTGAATCCCACCAAGGCTATTGGTCATATCAAGGCCATCATGCTGAAGGATGCCATCTGAATCTGCATTCGTTTGGTGAATAGCATGAATATTCAGGATAGTGACCTGTCGAACATAGAACGACTACGCTGGCAGTGCCGTCGGGGCATGCTTGAGTTGGATGTACTGTTGGAAGCCTTTCTGGAACAGCATTACTCTGAGCTCTCGCCCCGATTGCAGCGGCTCTTCATACAGCTATTGGATTTCCCCGATCCTGTCATCCACGCCTGGTGTGTCGGTGGCGAACCACCTGATGATGAGGAGTTCAGTGAGCTGATTGCCTCAATCAGGGAGACTAGGGTCTGTTAACATGTCTTAGGGTCGTTTGATCGGCACCACAGAGAGACCGGCGGATCAGTGACTCATTGTGTCGAGTTTCATCAATATGTCCACAAGTTTGGCGGACAGCTTGAACATCTCTGTCATCGCCTCTTCCATACCGCTCTTGTCACCGATCTTCTTACAGTCCAGGGCGCGTTGGCTTGCCTGGTGAAATTGTGCATGTGGTTCAAGGATGGAATCGAAAATATGACGGGCTTCTTCGCTGATAGCTGAAGATTGTGCCGGGCCGTCACTATCGAGCCATTGTCCGAGTTTGCATGAATGATGATCACTCCCTTGGAAGTCTCCCTTGTCTTCCAAGGTCGCCTTTAATTTACCCAAATACTGGATATGATCGTTCATGCGTCTAAGAAAGAAAGCGCTTTCACTCATGATCGCTATTCCCTGTTGATATCTAACGATGGATAGTCGTTTCCCCGTCCGTGTTAACTTTTTTAGGGGCTACACTTTCCAGCAATTATGATTGAATCTTGTACACTGCCCGCAGGTCAGATTAATTTCTCAATGCTCTCAGCAGCACGTTTGACGTCGAGAAAGATCAAGCCCAATTTTGCATTGGTTTTTGCCAGCACCGTAACCACGGCCTCGGGGCCTGCATGGGCCATCAATACATAGCCATCGCCCCCCTTAACCAAGACCTGGTCCAATTCACCACGCGCCAACTCCTGAGCTGTGCGGTCACCAAGCGAAAGCATGGCCGCGCTCATGGCGCCTACACGGTCTTCATCCAGGGACTGTGGTAACTGAGAGGCCATAATCAGACCGTCAGTAGAGATGACTGCCGAGGCCTCGATATCCGCAGAGGTTCCATTAAGTTCACTGAGTATTGAGTTGAGCATATCTGCGCGCATGAGCATATCTCCTTGAAATGGTATGGCAAGTTAAATAGTTGCCTGTTATCCGGGTACAGCTCCGTACAGGCTGATCCGTCGGTGGCATAAAAATCCTAACAGCATGCATTTGTTTTGTTTGACATGATGGATTCCGGTGCTTGCTGTCGTCCTTAAGCACTGGATTTATTGTGATTCCCCTTTATTACTGGAATAACGCGTGTTTAGCGCCCATACCAGGGATGTGAATTCGGATTTGTTGAAGCGGGGTATGCCCTGCAATACCAGTACAAATCGCTGCTCATCGATATACAGGGGCCAAAATCCCAACTGGCTGTTTCCTGCGGCATCGACCAATGCCCATGCGCTGGTAGGAAGGCGCAGGTTATTATGAGTCAATGCCTTGTGTCGGCTGTCGAGAGAGGCGATATCGGCACTCAAAGCTGATAATTCGATTGCCGCTTCATGAGTAAATCCCGAAGCTGACACATGAAAGCCGTGGCTATCTGCCAGCAGTGCCTTACCACAATCGGATAGTGGTGGCAGAAGGTTCGGGAGTAACTCCTCCAATGTGCCGGGTTGGGCAGAGTGAGGTTCCTTGTAGCCTTCTACCCAGCCAAGACTTTGTGCACGAAAAAGCGCCTCTTGTGCATCTGCACCTGCCAGTCCCGTCCATTGCTCCAACGCCTGTTGTGTCAGCTCCGGAGTAGCTTCATGTTGCAGTAGTGCACAGAGTAGAGAGTGTATAGGATCGCTGTTTTGTTGAGATGCTGCATGAAAGGCGCCGGCTGGCGTGGGTAACGCAAAGCGCTTATCGATGAGTCTGTATGTGGACATATCAACCTTCCAATCCGGGATCGATTGAATAGAGCAACGCCTCCACCAACAGGGAGATGTCTCTCTTTACACGCGCATCCACTTCGAATATCGGAACCTTCAAACCGCTGTCTTCAAGCTGCAGGTAATAATCCTCCAGCCGCGGTTTCTTTCTGAGATCCATCTGTGTCACCCCGATAACCACTTTGGTAGAACCAATGAAATGTTTGAAGGCATCCAGAAAAAAATGCATGTCGCTGAATGGGTCGGGTCTGTTATTACTGATCAGGAGTATCAAACCGATACCGCCCTGGGTCAGGATCTCCCACATAAAATTAAAGCGCTCTTGCCCGGGGGTGCCATACAGATGGATGCGCTCCCGGTTGTCGAGAGATATCATGCCGTAGTCCATGGCGACGGTGGTGCCCGGTTTCTGGGTTTTCGTCATATCGCTGGCCTTCTCGTCGGTTATGACGGGATCGATATCGCTGATCGATCCGATGGCCGTGGTTTTTCCGACGCCGACCGGGCCGCTGAAGATGATTTTATGGTCATTCATGGTCCTTTTTTCCTCCCCTGAGGCGGTCCAGCAGGCTTCCAAACAGCCCCCTGAGTTTTGACCTGCGGACTGCAGGGGGTGCGATCAGGGTATCCACAGCACGTCGTGTTTCACCTGCCAGTTGGACGGCGCTGGCGGCACTGTAAAAGGCGAATACATAACGTTGCGGGATATTCAGTGCACTGGCCGTATCGAGCAGTGATCTTGGTTGTTCTGCCCAAAGGGCCGCGATGGGCATGGCATAGGGTGTGATGATCAGCCGGGTGAAATTGGGCCAGCGTCGCAAGTAGATGGGTTGGTGGATATTTGTGCCAGCGGGTATCCGGCCTCTGGATGCCCATAGGGCAAGTTGCCAGATGAACGACTGGAATGAATGCTCAGTCGCATCGGTTGGAGGTGTCCAATCGGTCTTGACTGGATTTAGTTGTACCTCCAGCGTGGTATCGGGCATTGTGCTATAGGGGCGAAGTTGTCTGTCCGAAGCCGATACCCAAATCTTATTGCTGACGATGTCCAGGGTGATCTCCGGCCACGGACCCTGTATGTTGATATTTTGGTTATAATGCACGGCCTGATTCAACGCCTGTTGAGCCAAACCCTGCAGATAGTGCTCTGGTTTATAGAAAATTTTATCTACATGATCTGGGTCTTCCGGATCGATATCGGGTGAGGTACCGACAAACACCTGTTCCTGGGATTCGCTCATGAGCAAGGCAGCCCGGCGAGTCGAGACAGCTTTTCTCCGTGTCGGAACCTCGCCTGGGATGGGTTTTATATCGTTACAGTGAATCTCATCGATTGCCGGCCCACTATCCGTATCTACTGCGACCAAGTTGCGGCGATGGGTTTCAATCGCTGCAATCAGGCGCTCGACAGGGATCGGCTTTTGTACGAACAAAGTATGTCGGTCTGAAATCTCGAGGCTGTTGATCGATACCAGGATCAGTGGCCAGTCCGGGTGGCGTTCACGGAACTCTTTCCACTTTTGATCACCGCCAAAGGAGTCCAGATCGAGGATGCAGATCTCCGAGGAGGCTTCTTCCGTCAGCACATAGCGTTTGTTGCATCGGCTCGAAAAGATCATATGCAGAGCGTTGCGTTGTCGCTGGTCCATCCCGATTGCGGCCAGTCGTGTCGGACCGAGTGACGGTTCAGCCAGATTTGTCATGCTCTTTGTCGATTTCATGCAATAGTTCCTGCCATGCTTTTTGTGCTGGATTCGATACTGTTTCAAGACGCTGTAGAAAGTGCGCGATCTGAGTTCTTATTCGGGAGTGGCGGTAGATTTCGAGTAAGGCATGATGCAGTTCCAATCGTTCCGGCGCGGCCAAAACTGCACTTTCCAGGGTCTCCCGCGCTAAATCGGTTTGTCCAAACGCAAGCTGTTCGGATGCGATTTGCAGGGGGTCAGTCCGGGCATCGTCAGCCGACTCCTCGAACCGGATGAGCTGCTCATGGCTGACACGGCCTGAACTGAGTACAGAGCCGATTGAACTGAGGTTGTCATGCGATCCATTTGCCAGCAGATAGTCCGACAATTGCCGATAGGCCTCGCGCTGCAACAGGGGATAGGCCAACGCAAGCAAACGTTTGCACAAGGCAGCGCCTTTTCCATCGAGTACCAGAAAAAGATCGATAAGTGCGCCATGAATATCGGGATCCGCCATCCCTGCCAGTAAATTGATTCGTTGTACATGTAACCAGAGTGCCTTAGGTGTTCTGGCAACCGCATGTGCATAGAAGGTCTTGGCTTGGGATTCCCAGCCACGGGCATCGATATGCAGAACCCCCCGATAGGCTATCCGGAAGGCCGGCTCGAGAAAACGACAGACTATAGACTCACCCTCCCCGGATTCCGGTGCAGGGGACGATTTGATCAGAGGCAGCGATATTGGATCAGCTATCCGTGTCATTGCCGGTCCTTATGGCAGATATATTTAGCGCAGAGACTTGTTTACCGAATCTGACTACGCTCAAGGCCAGCAGACTGTTTATGTTCCGCTGCTTGGCAGAATCCATGAAAACCCTAAACAGATTGTCGGTTTTTCATCCTCGAAGTTGTTTAGCGTTCATCCATATAGATACTTTAATCGTTTTGTTATTCAGATTTGCTCGTTGCCTTAGTCCGCAAACGGCAGTGATTCCGCTGATGATTCGGGTTAAACTGCCCATCTTCAGTCTGTGGATGACGAATCGTTTAAATGTCTTATCAGGTACTTGCACGTAAATGGCGGCCCCAGTTGTTCAGCCAATTGGTAGGTCAGCAACATGTGGTGAAAGCGCTTACCAATGCGTTGGAACGAGAACAGCTGCATCACGCCTATCTGTTCACCGGAACACGTGGTGTGGGTAAGACAACCCTGGCAAGAATCTTTGCCAAATCATTGAATTGTGAAAAGGGGATCAGTGCAACTCCCTGTGGTGTGTGCGATGCCTGTCGTGAGATCGATGAAGGGCGGTTTGTCGACCTGCTTGAGGTTGATGCCGCATCGAGGACGAAGGTGGACCAAACCCGGGAGCTATTGGAAAATGTTCCATACGCACCGGTACGGGGACGCTACAAAGTCTATCTGATTGATGAAGTCCACATGTTTTCAGCAAGTAGTTTCAATGCCTTACTGAAGACTCTTGAAGAGCCACCTCCACATGTGAAGTTCATTCTGGCCACCACCGATCCGCAAAAGGTACCGGTGACCGTACTCTCACGCTGTCTGCAGTTTAACCTCAAGCGCCTCAGCAGGGAGCAGATCGAGTCACAGCTGCGCCACATACTGCAACAGGAAAAGATTCTCCACGATGAACTGTCCCTCTCCCTGCTCGCCAGAGGGGCCGATGGCAGTATGCGTGATGGGTTGAGCCTGCTCGACCAGGCCATCGCCTTCGGTGGTGGAGAGGTCAAAGGATCCGATGTCTCTGTTATGATCGGCACCATCGGTGCGGATCAGATCTATCTTCTGCTTGAGGCGCTGGCGAAATCGGATGGACAGGGTGTGATGTCCCTGGTAGCAGAGATGGCCGATCGAGCGGCCGACTTCAGCAATGCCCTGCATGAGCTGCTGGCCATGCTGCATCAGATCGGGATGTTGCAGATCGTGACGGAGTATGAACCTGACGACGCCTATGATCCACAACGCCTGCGGGGGATTGCACAGGCGATTTCGCCGGAGGATGTGCAGCTCTATTATCAGATTGTGCTGTTGGGGCAGAAAGAGCTGGATCTGGCGCCCGATCCGCGCAGCGGTTTTGAGATGGTTCTACTCCGACTGTTGGCGTTCAGGCCGGATCAGCCTGAAGCGGTACCCAGTGAATCAGGCGGTTCGCAAGCCAGGAGCCGTGGCGTACCGAGCGGCAATCCGGCTGACCGGAAGAGAGCGGATGTGAAAACCGCTGTGCAGCCCGCAAACAATCCATCTGCGACGGATCCTTCCGATTGGGGGGGCTTCGTCAATGCAATGGATTTGGGTGGTATCACCAGTCAACTCGCCCACAACTGTACCTTTGACAGCTGGGATGGGGAGACTCTGCGCCTGACCCTCGATGCCTCAATGAAGCAGCTACGGGTCGGTCAATCGGAAAAGTGCCTTTTGGAGAGCATTAAGCGGATCCTGGGAAAAGAGACGAGGCTCCTGATCACGGAGGCGGTCCCCGAAAATGAGACACCGGCGATGCGTCAGAAACGGCAACGGCAGGAGCGTCAAAAAGAGGCTGAATCCACGATGATGAATGATCCCTTGGTACGGGAGATGGAGGAACGTTTTTCGGCGCGTCTCCTGACCGATTCCGTCAGGCCGGTGGATGAGCCGGGGGGTTGAGGATAAATAACACCGGTCAGGTTTTGGCGGTCTCTGAGAACATCAAGTTAACACGCTGATATTTATAGGTAATTATCTGTGTCTTAAAGTGGTTTCCAGGATCGTATTTGGTTGTTACACATCGAACCCCGGTACTGATGAAGGGGGGCGATAAATGATTGAGATGAGGTTATATCCATGAAGGGCGGTTTAGGCAACTTAATGAAACAGGCGCAGAAGATGCAGGCTGAAATGCAGCAGGCGCAGGAGCGTTTGGCACAGGAAGAGGTTACCGGTGAGTCTGGTGGCGGACTGGTCAAGGTCACCATGAACGGCAAACATGAGGTGCGTCGGGTCGAAATAGACGACAGCCTGATGTCGGATGACAAGGAGATGCTGGAAGATCTGGTCGCTGCGGCACTGAACGACGCCTCGCAAAGAGTCAGCCAGAAGATGCAGGAAAGCATGTCCGGATTGACGGCCGGCTTGGGATTGCCACCGGGGATGAAACTTCCGTTCTGAAGCGATATGAATTTTTTAAACGGGATTTGCCATGCCTAGTCCCTCACTGTTGCAGCAGTTGATCTCCGCCCTGAGATGTCTCCCCGGTGTGGGGGCGAAGAGTGCGCAACGGATGGCCTATCATCTCTTGGAGAGGGATCGCGATGGAGGCAGGGAGCTGTCAAGGGTTTTAGCGCAAGCCATGGACAGTATCGGACACTGTTCTCGCTGCCGTACCCTCAGTGAGTCCGGGCTGTGTCGACTGTGTGCCAACCCGGAGCGGGACCCGACACAGCTCTGCATCGTTGAAACACCTGCCGATCAGGCCATGATCGAACAGGCCATCGACTACCGGGGTTGCTATTTTGTTTTAGGCGGCCATCTCTCACCCCTGGACGGCATAGGTCCGAAGGAGATCGGACTTGATCATCTGGATGAGCGTTTTGCCGAGGGCGATGTCAAAGAGATTATTCTTGCCACCAACCCGACAATTGAAGGCGAAGCGACTGCGCAATACATTCATGACATGGCAGAGACCCGTAAGATAAAAACAACCCGAATCGCCCAGGGGGTTCCCATGGGCGGGGAGTTGGAATATGTGGATGGTGCAACATTGGCGCACGCCTTTCGAGGGCGATCAGAGTTTTAGGGTCTGCTAACACTAATCCAATCGGCCCTGTTGCCCCTGAAAAAGCGCCAATCAAGGCGCGAGGAGAGAAGTTTGGTGGTTCCAAATGAGCGACGAGCAACACCGAGTGGCGCTTTTTCAGGGGCAACCCGAAGGGCTGGGGCTATTTTTCCGTCCAGCAGCGTTATCATTCGCTCATGTAGAATGACTACACATCACTCATTCTGCCTTGCTGGACAAAAAAATAGTCCCAGCAGAGTCGATCGGATTAGTGTTAACAGGCCCTAGGAGAAAGTATGAGCGACTGCCTTTTCTGTAAGTTTGTCAATGGCGAGATTAAACCCGACAAGGTTTATGAAGATGAAGAACTGCTTGCCTTCCGGGACATCAGTCCACAAGCCCCGATCCATATATTGGTCATCCCCAAACGGCATATCTCCACCCTCAACGATCTCGAATCCGATGATGAGGCGTTGATGGGCAAGCTCATCCTGGCAGCGCAGAGGGTGGCTAAAGAGGAAGGGATTGATGAGGTGGGCTACCGTACAGTCATCAACTGTAACGAGGACGCTGGGCAGTCGGTTTTCCATATCCATCTGCACCTGCTGGGTGGCCGCCATATGAAGTGGCCTCCCGGATAGAGTAAGGAGCAGGGGAAACAGCGGTGTACCAGACCCCCGATTTAATCGGTGCGCCATGTGATCCTCACTTCCAACCATGCGTTCAGATCAGCCAGCTGAAACGGAAACGACGCCGCTAGTGGTTCCCTATCAACTGTCGATTACAGGCATGTCCTGTCAGCACTGCGTAGCTGCGGTGGAGAAGGCGGTTGCCAGCGTGCCGGATGTGGTGCAGGTGGAAGTCAGCCTGGCATCCAACAGCGCCAGGATCCTCGGGGGAAGCCCCGATCTGGCCATAGCTGCGATCAAGGAGGCCGGGTACGATGCACAGCCACTTGCCGACACCGCAACACATTGTCCGTTGCCAGCCACATATCTTCAGAATCACAGCGACCCGGCGGCGCCGACGCTGACTGATGGCTATACCCTGACCATCGATGATATGACCTGTGCCAGCTGTGTCGCCGTGGTGGAGCGGGCCATCCGTTCGGTGGATGGCGTTTCAGAGGCGCAGGTCAACCTGGTGGAAAAACGTGCCCAGGTGATCGGCGGTGATCCCGAAAGGGTGGTCAGCACGGTGATCGATCAGGGTTACAATGCCCGCCTTGATGTTTCTCATCAGACACCAGATGAGTTGCTGTTAGAGATCACCGGTCTAGCCGAAGATGAACAGCAAGCCCGCTTATCGCAACTGTTTGAGGCACTTGACCCGAATGCCGGCCTGCATAGGGAGAAGGATGTTTGGCGCATTCAGACCACACTACATCCCGCACGACTGATGATCCGGTTGGGTGAGGCGGGTATATCAGCAAGCCTGGTGGAACCGTTCATCGACCCCTATGAGGAGGAGGCCGCTGTGGCGGCGGCTGAAGTCAGGCGCGCCTGGCAGCGGGCGCTGCTTGCCGGTGTTGTGGGGATTAGCCTGATGGCGGCTGAAATGACTGGTCATACTCCGCGGCTGAGTGAGTCCGGGGGTGAGAGTTTCTGGCTGGGTATCTCGATCCTGTGTCTGATCGTCATGCGATTCAGCGGTGGCCACTACTATCTGGGCGCCTGGAAACAGGCCAGACATCTCTCTGCCAATATGGATACGCTGGTGGCATTGGGGACCGGAACGGCCTGGTTCGCCTCACTGCTCATTGTGATTCAGCCGGAAGGCCTGCTGCTGCGTACGGATAAGCTCTATTTCGACGCATCCGTATTGATTCTAGCCTTCCTCCAGTTTGGCCATGTGCTGGAGACCCGGGCCAAACGCACCACCAGTGAAGCGGTTGGCGCCCTTGTGGGACTGGCGCCAAAGATTGCACAGGTCATCCACGATGGGAAGGAGGTGGCCGTCCCGGTTTCGCTGCTGCGGGTGGGTGACCGTATTCAGGTGCGGCCTGGAGAGCGCATCCCCATCGATGGTGAGGTCATCGAGGGGACGTCGACGGTGGATGAGTCGATGCTGACCGGTGAATCGCTGCCGGTAAGCAAACACCCGGGGGAGATCGTCACCGGAGGCACGATAAACCGCAACGGCAATCTGCGTTATCGGGTGACCCGGCTGGGAGAGGAGACAACGCTTGCCCACATCATCGCGATGGTGCGCAAGGCCCAGATGAGCAAACCCCCCATTGCCCGTCTTGTGGACAAGGTCTCCGCGATCTTTGTGCCAGTGGTTGTTATGATCGCTGTGATCACATTCTTCGTTTGGATGATTCTGGCTCCGGAGCCGGCTTTGCCCTATGCCCTTACCGCCAGTATCGCAGTATTGGTTATCGCCTGTCCCTGTGCCCTGGGATTGGCGACACCCATTGCCATCATGGTGGGGACCAGTCGAGCCGCCCAGTTGAATATCCTGATCCGTAACAGCGAAGGGCTGCAGCGGGCAAGTGCGCTGACCCACCTGGTCGTCGATAAGACCGGCACGCTTACCCGGGGTGCTCCGACGGTGACCTCGCTCCTTCCTGTCCCGGGTGTGGAGAGGAATGAACTCGTCACTCTCGCGGCCAGTGTTGAATCATATGCATCTCATCCACTGGCGGAGGCGATTGTTGATTATGCACACCAGATCGGGATTGAACTGCTCCCCGTAGAGTCCTTTGACTCCCATCCGGGTCAGGGTGTGGAAGGGCGTATAGCCGGGTTGTCGGTGGAGTTGGGCGGGAATCAGCTCCTAAGTGCAAACCATCTTACACCTCCTTCGGATCTACTGGGCCATGCCGAGCGAGAGGCCGATCAGGCGGGTACACCTGTATGGGTGATGCGCGATGGGATGTTCATGGGGCTGCTGATACTCAAGGATCCGTTGCGTCATGACAGTCTGGCGGCAGTGGAATCACTCAGGAAGCAAGGGGTTGAGGTGGTTATCTGCAGCGGAGACAATCGCGCGACCGCGGAAGCGGTGGCCAGGGCATTAAGGGTAGACGAGGTCCACAGTGAACTCCTGCCATCAGAGAAGCTCGAAGTAGTGAAGGAATTACAGCAACGGGGCTGTCGAGTAGGAATGGTGGGTGATGGTGTCAATGACGCCCCTGCGTTGGCACAGGCGGACACCGGCTTTGCCATAGGCAGTGGTACCGATGTGGCCATAGAAAACGCGGATATCACCCTGGTCGGCGACTCATTGCTCAATGTTTCGACCGCAATTGCATTATCCAGGTCAACACTAAGGAATATTAAACAGAACCTTTTTGGCGCATTTATCTATAATGTGATAGGCATTCCGATGGCAGCGGGCGTGCTCTATCCACTCACGGGTTGGTTGTTACCGCCCATGTTCGCCAGTGCGGCGATGGCACTTTCGTCGGTAACCGTTGTCACCAATGCCAACAGATTACGTTTTTTTCAATCCTCGAAGGAGGCACTCTTGAGTATCACGCTGAAAGTTAACGGCATGACCTGTCCCCACTGTGCAATGAACGTCACCAAAGCGCTACAGGCCCAGCCTGGTGTAGTGAATGCGGAAGTCAGTCTGGAAGACGGTCAGGCCTTGGTTACCGGCACCGCGGATCAGGCGGCCCTGGTCGATGCGGTCGTTGAAGCCGGTTACAGTGTGGAATCAATCTCGAATTGAGGATGAACCGGCGGATTAGCCTTTTGAGCAAACAATGCAGATATCCCATTCTCTGACATTGCCGTCCATGACCGTCTCGCTGGAACAGCAGCGGGAGAGCGCGGCGCGGATGACTCAAACGCTGCCGCTCGCTTCCCAGGTCGCTGAAAGCGCGCCCACACTGCACAGCGTGGAGCATGTGAAACGGGCGGAACAGTTGTTACAACGTCAGCGATCGGGACCAACCTTCACTCAAGTCAGCGACGATCCTCGAAAACAGCGCGCACTCTCTTCATACCAGTCGGTGCAAACAGACCGGGAGAGAGACTATGTCAGTGAAGTTCTCGGTATCGATGTGTATGCATGACCGAAAGGGCCGATTGACATCCCTGTCAACGGATTAAGCAGCTGAAATAATCATTTCTGTTCAGGAGGAAGCGGGCTGCATCGCCTCGCGAATCTTGGCATGTGCGACGATGCTGTCATCTTGTCTCAGCGTGTATTCGATGATGTGTTCGCCACTCATTGCGCGCGGATTGATTCCTGTCGCTTTCACCGCGTCATAGCTCTCAAAAAAGCGCTTCCAGGTGATTTTTCGAACTTGGTATTTCGCCCGCACTTCCGGATTATTGGTTTCGAGAAACAGTCGGTCGATCTGTTTCCACTCCCGGTACTGTACCGGGCGCTCCATACCCAGCTTGTCGAGCCTGCGCTGAGCATCAACATGGGTCATGCCGCTGATTAACTTCCCTTCCATAAACAGCAGGCCCTGGCGCACGGTGGTAGTGGGTGGACGATTGTTCCACTCGCTAACCTTTGCCGGATCCTTGAACAGTTCCCGAATCAGATAGTAGGCCATGGTCTGATTCATCTTGAATGAGTAGGGGATATTGAAGTGCTTCAGGATATCAACCTGCCTGCCGTCGGGCGGTGTGAACAGACCGAGGATATTCATGGCCTGGCCCTTGGTCAGTTTTTGATCCAACCAGATGCCCCGATCCGCCATCTCCTGGAGCATCGATTCGGTGGCAGGTTCATTTTGCCAATCCTCTTCCGAATCACGGGGCAGATTCAGGGCCGTTTCGATCTGTTCATGGAAATTATCGATATTGATCTTGTTGCTTTTGGCTGGGGTGAACAGAGTGTGCTTATATAATAAAAACAAGCCGATCAGTGCGAGGGTGGTAATGACTGCAATTAACTCCATGGGTTTTCTCCCGGTTTGATTATTTTGACGACTCGATGCTATGTATGAGGACAGCGGTATTGGGTATTGAACCTTGAGTATAGAAATGGATTGTTGCGCCAATTTGAGAACCACCACACAAATCACGGTTAACTGCAACATGCGAGAATTAAAGGACTTTTTAGAAATATCAATGATCTGGGCACGATTAGGGATTGTTATTCGTGATTGCCGATCGTTGTTTTGTATCGTTCCCACCCCCTGCGTGGGAAAGCAGTTGTCAACGAGATAGCAGAGCAAGGTATCGGTTCCCACGAAGGAGCGTGGGAACCGAAGCAATTACGAAGGGTGACATGCCTGGGATTGCGGCTGCTCAACCGGGTATAAACAGGTCAGGCTCAAAGTTCAGTGTGGTGAAGATATCATCGATGGTCTCTTCCCGACGAATCAGATCCACACTGCCGTCACTGCGCAACAGTAGCTCTTTGGGTCGCGTCTTACCGTTATAATTGAAGCCCATCGCATGTCCATGGGCGCCGGCGTCGTGAATAATGAGGATATCGCCATCCTGGATAGCCGGCAATGGACGTTGAACGGCGAACTTATCATTGTTCTCGCACAAAGACCCCACTACATCCACTGTCTCCTGTTCACCCTCCTTGCCGAGCACCGAGATATGGTGATAGGCGCCATACATGCCCGGCCTCATCAATGACGACATGCAGGAGTCCACCCCTACATAGGTGCGATAGATCTCCTTGCGGTTGATGGCGCGGGTAATCAGTACGCCGTAGGGACCGGTGATGTAGCGCCCGCTTTCGAGAAAGAGCTTGGGCGCATAACCGTGATGTGTCTTGAAGGAGCGGAACAGATCTGCAATCTCACGTCCCATACTGACAATATCGAGAGGTTTTTCCTGGGGGCGGTAGGGAATCCCCAGGCCGCCACCGATATTGATGAACTCAAAATGAATACCGAGTTTCTCAGAGAGCGAGACGACCCTGTCCAACAGCATGCGCGCGGTTTCAACCATATAGGCGTGGTTGAGTTCGTTGGATGCCAGCATGGTGTGAAGTCCGAAGCGGCGAGCCCCCCGCTGCATGGCCTTTTGGTAGGCTTCAAGCAGCTGATCGTGAGCGACACCATATTTTGCTTCGATGGGATTGCCGATGATGCTGTTGCCACTGCGCCGCTCTCCGGGGTTGTAGCGAAAACAGATCAGTTCCGGCATCTGCGGTACCTTGTCGATCAGGGAGATATCGTCAAGATTAAGTACGCAGCCCCCATCCGCCTCTGCCACTGCGAACTCAGCCGCACTGGTGTTGTTGGATGTAAACATGATTTGTTCACCGCTGGCACCGATCTGCCGGCTCAGTAATAGTTCAGCGATAGAGCTGCAATCGAAACCGAAACCGAGATCCTGCATGATCTTCATAATCGTAGGATTCGGCAGTGCCTTGACAGCAAAATACTCTCGAAACGAGTCGACCTCCGCAAAGGCCCGGATAAGTGCTTCGCCATTCTCTCTGATACCCTTTTCATCGTAGAGATGAAACGGAGTGCCAAAGTGTTCGACGATCTCCTCGAGCGATCCCGCGAGACGATGGGACAGTTCTGCTGAGATGGGCACTATAGGGCTCCACTGATTCTTTTCATGGCGTCCTGTACATTCTCAAAGCTGTTGAATGCACTGATGCGAATATAACCCTCCCCACATTTGCCGAAACCGGCGCCCGGGGTACAGACCACACCGGCCTTATTGAGCAGCATATCGAAGAGGTCCCATGAGTCGCCCTTGGCGTCGATCCAGATATAGGGTGAATTCTCTCCGCCAATGCAGTTATAACCCAGGCCCTCCATCTGTTCACGGATAAATTTAGCATTATCGAGATAGTAGCCCACCAGCTCACTTATCTGCGTGCGTCCCTCTTCGCTGTAGACAGCCTCGGCGGCACGTTGGACAGGGTAGGAGACACTATTGAACTTGGTGGTATGGCGACGGTTCCAGAGTTCCTGGATCGAGACCGCATCCCCGGATGTTGTATATGCTTTGCAAGCCTTGGGAACAACGGTATAGGCACAACGTGTTCCAGTGAACCCTGCGTTTTTGGAGAAACTACGGAACTCCACAGCCACTTCTTCGGCGCCCTCAATCTCGTAGATTGAGCGAGGAAGACGTTCATCCTGCACAAAGGCCTCGTAAGCGGCATCGAACAGGATCAGGGCCTTGTTGTTCTTGGCGTATTCGACCCACTGCTTCAACTGTTCCTTGGTGGCGGTTGCACCTGTCGGATTGTTGGGGAAACAGAGATAGATCAGATCAACCGGCACACTGGGGAGATTGGGGATGAAACCGTTCTCCCGGGTGCCTTCCAGGTAGGTGAGACCCGTGTAGCGTCCCGCTTCGGCTTCCCCCGTCCGCCCCGCCATCACGTTGGTGTCCACATAGACCGGATAGACAGGATCCGGAATAGCGACCCGAATGTCGTTGGCGAATATCTCCTGAAAATTGCCGGAGTCGCATTTGGCGCCATCGCTGACAAAGATCTCATCAGCTTCGATATTGCAGCCCCGGGATTGGAAATCGCCCTCGGCAATCGCCTTCCGCAGAAAGTCGTAGCCCTGTTCAGGGCCATATCCATGGAATGTGGCGTCATTGGCCATTTCGTCAATGGCCGCATGAAAGGCTTTGATGCAGGCATCCGGCAGAGCGCGGGTGACATCGCCTATACCCAGGCGGATTATGTGCTTGTCGGGGTTGGCCTGCTGAAAAGCGGCAACACGTTTTGCAATGTCTGAGAACAGGTATGAAGCCTGGAGTTTTTTATAGTTCTCATTGATTTTGATCATGCTACACCTCAGGAAACCGAAAAACGGGCCATTATACAGAGATTGTGGGTGAGTAGGAGAGTAGGTTACTGATACGGACAGGGTTTCATCCCCTAACTGAATAGCCTGGAATAGGCCTCCTCCGTGAATCCCACATTCAGCGTTTTATCTGTCTCGAGTACCGGTCGTTTGATGATTGATGGCGTCTCCAACATGATGCGAATGGCATTCTCTTCATTGATTTCAGCCTTCACGCTATCGTCCAGTTTACGCCACATCATACCGCGACGGTTGAGCAGGGCCTCCCAGCCAACCCTAGCGACCCATTGGCGTAGCAGTTTTTCATCGACCCCGACTTTTTTATAGTCGTGAAACTGATAGGCGATGCCGTGTTCATCCAGCCATCGACGGGCCTTTTTCATCGTATCGCAATTAGGTATGCCGTAAAGTTTTACCATCATGGTTTTCTCTTTGTGTCACTTGGATGTCAGGATATTGAATCAATCATTTCCAATGAAAACAGTGTATTGAATTGGGCTGCCTGGGAACTAAAGGCGTAAGTCAGTATAAAATAGGCATATGCTATCAACCAGTGGTATCTGGTAGGGTTTTATCATCCAGTCAGCTCATCTACTATTTCCTACCGTTAAGCCGACAAACCGACGACTCCCTAGCCACAACCCACGTTTTTGGTGATAGTATCCAATAAAACTACTTCTAATGGTGTTTTTCGAAAAAGGACGATTTCGATGGTTCAGATTGATCAAAATGATGGTTGGAATATCGATGCCGATCTTAGCCTGATAAGCCACAGCTGCGGCTTCGAAGCTGAATTCAAGGGTAATGAGGTCTATGGTATCAAGCAGTTTCCCATTGAGGCGACCATCCTCGATATCAGGAACATGGTCTCCAGGGCGGAAGAGATTCTCTCAGGCTCATACCATCACCAACTGAGGCGGGTAAGTTCCAACCACCCTAATTAAGTTCATCCAATGAGTGTATGTCCCTAGGGTATCCTCGGCGCCACCTTTGGGAACAACCCCTGATACTCCATATGCCACCAACTACCGCTTTGCTCCCGCTCTTCGACGCTAGTGAAGCGGTATTCGAAGCTGTCCACCCGAAGGTACCGTGGAGGGTCATCGGGGAAGGGATTATGCTCCAGTAGTGCCGTGACTGTCTCCGAACCCTGGTGCAACCGTTCTACAAAGCGGCCGAACCAATTCATTTGTAACGGTTGTTGAGTGGGTACGAACCAGATCATCCAGTCGAGTCGTGGCTGATGGGGGATGATCATGCCGGGCGCCCGGGTTGGATCACCGGGTTTATATTTAAAGTCATAGGTCTGCCACAATTGACCATCATTAGATCCCTGAATGACAAGCTCATGTCTCTCGGTCTGCATGGTGGGAAAGATGTGGAAGATATGGCCGATACCGAACCGTTGCACAGTTTTACTAAAGTCCTGAATCACTGTTGGCACTGCCTGGGTACGAACAATATTAGCGCCAAAACTGATCAGGCTGGCTGGCACGATGAGTAGCGAAGCGGTGACGATCAGAACTGTCCGTAATCGTCCTGGTGATTGAACAGGCGTTTCAATCCGCTCTTGGAGTGAGGCAGGAAGCATCCGTTTCAACAATGGATCGTGCAGTAGAAACAGGCACAAAATGATAGTCAGCAGATTGATGAAATTGTGATTGCTGGTAGCGATGATCAGCAGTTGCATCAGGATAGTGGTGCCGGCTGCAAAGTAACGGAAACGACGCGGAAAAAAGATCAGGAAGGGTACCAGCAGCTCACTGAACAGGGTCAGAATCACGCCGGCTTTGAGGAACAGTTCCGGCAGCTGATGGGCGTACCAGGCGCCGATATGTGGTAGTGGTTGTGTTTCAAAGTAGTGGTTAAGGGCTGTCAAACCTGACCAGGATGGATCGCCGCTGACCAATTTGAAGAGACCGGACATGAAACGCAATCGAAATAACAGCCAATCGAACAAGAATATCAGTAACAGATTTCCCCCACCCACTAAGAAAATTGCGAGAAATCCCGTTTCCAACAACAGCGTGTCCCATTGAAAGTTGGTGAAAATCTGCCCGGCGTGATAAAGCGAGAGATAGAGCAGAAACAGCAGTATAAGTGTCAATCTCTGCCAACGACCAAACAGCAGGATCAATGAGAACAGAATACCCAGCAGGCTCACGCTCTTTAGAGCCAGGTCACTGGTCCCCGTTATCCAGAAGATGGATGGAAACCATAACCGGGCTTTCTCCCCATAATATTCCCCAGCCAGACTAAAATGTTCACTTAGCGGCAGGATGCCCGATTCACCAACCAAGCCGGTGATCTGCGCCGACAGGGAGGCAAAGGCCGCCAGATAGACAAGGGCCAGCAGACGCAGAAACAACCAGCTCACCAATCGCTGATCAGCGGCAGGTTGAAACAGCCGGGACATGGTGGCTTTGAACTGATTCATAGGTTTATGAATAGTCGATCCTTCATTGTTGGAATTGTAACAATATGGTGCAACACGTTCGATGATACGAAGCAATGTGCGGTTACATTTAGCTTGTAAATGAAATTCATACTGTTCAGTACGGTAAAGACTTTTGCAGAATTGAAATTCATGACATGATTCGTTCAGTCCAACGGTCGCCCTGAACTCAATTAACAAAGCATAAATTCGATCACATATACGAATAACGGCAAAATGAAAGTAGAGATCACACCTTTAGAGGCACGGGTAGTGGGTTGCCTGCTTGAAAAAGAGGTCACCACGCCTGACCAGTATCCACTCTCTCTTGCGGCTCTCACCAATGCATGCAACCAGAAAAGCAGTCGTGATCCCGTGCTGCAGTTGCAAGAGGTAGAGGTTCAGAGTCTGCTCGATGAGTTGATGAAAAAGCATCTTGTCAGCGATCGAACCGGGTTTGGCAGTCGTGTGGCTAAATATCAACATCGATTTTGCAATACCGGTTTTGGCGCGCTTGAATTCTCAACCCAGGAGTTGGGGCTTATCTGTGTGTTATTGCTGAGGGGCCCACAGACACCTGGCGAGTTACGCGGCCGTACCAATCGATTGTGCCAATTCTCCGACGTACAAGAGGTGGAGTCGGTACTGAACGGATTGATGCAACGGGCGGATGGGCCTTTTGTGGTGCGTCTTGCACGTGAACCCGGCAGACGCGAATCGCGCTATGCACATCTGTTTTGCGGCGATGTGGAGGAAGATAGTGAAGCGAACGAGCCGGATAGCATGGAAAGGGGTCAGGAGGCAGGCCAAGCGTCTCGAATCGAGCAGTTCGAAGCGGTACTGAATGAGATGCGTAGAGAGATTAAAAATCTCAAGGCACGGGTCGATGAATTGGAGTTACACCGCAATTGAGACATGGTCGCCGCCGCACCAGGTAACAGTCGGTCTACCATTCAATGGGTTTACCAAACCGGAAAAAACCTCCACTCGGCCCATCATCCGCTAAAGTGGCCGCCCAGATTATACCTTCCACACCTTCAGGAATAGACAGGGTTGCCTCTTTTCCTCCCATATCTGTCCGCACCCAACCGGGGCATATGGAATTGATTTTTATCTGCGTCTGCTTCAGCTCCTCGGAGAAAATTCGGGTCAATGCATTGAGCGCTGTCTTCGATAACCGATAGGATGGACAGCACCCCCCCATTTCACTGAGTTGTCCCATGCCGGATGAGACATTGACCACACACCCTTCTCCATCCATAAGCGGGATGAGTGCCTGGCAAAGCCTTAACGGACCAAGCGTATTCGTATCGAAGCCATTGAGAATGTTCTCGATTTCGGCATTGAAGACACTGCTTTCTGAATCCTCTGGGGAAGGGTCGGGAAATATACCTGCGTTATTGACCAAGATCTGCAGTCGTTTGTGATGTTGCCGGAAATGTTGCACCACAGCCAGTACGGAGGCTTCACTGCGAACATCCAACGGGTGGTAGGAGACATCCAGACCTTCGTTTAACAGCATCTGTTGAGCGGCCTGTCCATCGACCTCATTTCGGCTGGTCATAAGAACATGGTGACCAAGCCTGGCCAATTGACGGCTGGTCTCCAATCCAAGCCCGCGGTTGGCACCTGTCACGATAGCAACGGATTTATTTGTCATGGTCTCTCTTAATACATGTTAATGGGATATACCGGTCACAATCGGAATGATGATCAGTCTCTGATCCAGCTCAACTGAGAGATCGATAAAAATTGGGGCTAAACCTTTCAATATGAGGCATATAGGCGCAAAATTTATCATAGATGACAGACCATCTTCAGGAGTTTGGCATGATTCCCATTAACTACCAAGTCACAGGTGAAGAAGAGTATTCGTTTCGTATAGAAATTGATGGAGATGGAAATTATACAGTCCATACAGGTACTTATGCGACACAGAAGCCGCGATCAGGAAAACTCACCGCACATCAGGAGTCTGAGCTTCAGCATGCGGTTACATCCCTTAGGTCATTCAGCGAGCACCCAAAACCGGGTGATGGGCAGGCGTTTCAGGCAAAGCTGGTCGTCGGTGAAGGCGAGCAGCAGGTTGTCTATACATTCTGGGAAGGCGCCCTGGAGGAAGACGAGCAGTTGGCTTCGCTGGTCAGGCAGCTGGAAGTGATCTGATGCGGCACTCCAGCGGGTGATAAATAACTGAGATTATGCATTTTTGTGTCTGGCGAGTGGTTTTGATTCATCCCGGCCAGCGGGAAAAAATTGGACTTTTCAGAAATAACTGCTAGGACAATATTTATCCTCCCACAGCCATATTCTATGTGACAAAGATATGTATATAGGGTCAAAATTTTCTCAGAGATGATGTTTGGGTCTGTTGACACTAATCCAAGCGGCTCTGATACAACTGAAATAGCGCCAACCAAGGCATGAGGAGAGTAGTTGGGTGATTCCAGATGAACGGCTAGCAATGCTGATCGATATTATTTCAGGCATAACCCGCAGGGTCTGGGCAGTTTTTCCGTCCAGTGGCATTTCCGTTCGTTCATATATCGTCACTGCACATCGCACATACTGCTTTACAGGATATAATAATTATTGCCAGCAGGGCCGGCTGGATTAGTCTTGGCAGGCTCTAGGACGTACCAATGCACAATCCAGACAAAACACCCAACGGCACAATCCGGAATATCGATGGCAAGACCTGTATCTTCTATGACGGATACTGGATAAAGCACTACGTGCCGATGGAAGATAACCTGGAGACGAAAAAGCACTTAATCGAGGCGCTTACCCGTCGACTATTCAACCATGTCGAACATGGCATCAACATGCCCGGCGACAGGCTGGAAGAGGCCAGAAAGGCGTATAAGGAGGAGGACGACCCAGATCTGAAACGTGTGAAGGGTGCAATGTTGGCCGGAGCTCTGTTCAATCGCGGCACGGATATATTCAGAGACTTGGTAAAACTGAAGGATGAGAATATAAAGAGCGGTAGAGGCAGGGAAATGCTGCATGAGTGTGGCCAGTATCTGTTGGAGGCGCTGGAGCTTGGCAATCTGGTGAAGCATCGCAGCGGCGATGAGGGCATTGATGAACTTTGGGGGGAACCCTTCCGCGCATTCACGATTCCGATAGAATCGTTTTATGAAACTCGGTATATAAAGATTGCGCAGTCCATGCACGATATCGACAATATATCGGAGGCGATGATCGAGGCATTCCAGGATAGTCATTTCTTCAAGGGAGTTGAAGAGTCGACCCGACAGTTTGCAGGGGCGGCAAAACTCAAGTGCGAAACCCTGCGCACCGACCCCATAATATTCGACATCTGGCCCAGATTTGCGGTCGCCGGTGAAAAACTCATGCAAATCGGGCCGTTAGAGAGAAATAATGATTCTTGTCTGGCCTGTTGGGAAGCAGATGAGGGCCATCGGCTGATCAAGGATGGGGTGGATCTCATTACTCACATCGCCAGGGCCAGAGTTTCTATGCCGAAAAGCACCAGCGCATTTATTGACCGTTGCCACTCCTACCTGGCTTGTCGGGGGAGTGCACCCGGACTCTCACGAGTCGAATTGAAATCCCTTTGAACGCCTTATTTTTTTATCAAGATTGCGGCGTCTGTAATTATTGTCTAACGATTCAATCGTATACTGAAGAGAGCAGTAGCATTGCCATATGCTTCCATGTCGATTCTTGTCCATGATGGTATATTGGGCCATTTCCAGAGGATATGGTTTGTAGTGATATACTGCGGCGGTTTTTCGCCAATCAGGATAAGCGGACAGTTCGGTTGTAAACTAAAACATAAGTGTATGCTGAATATCAGCAGCTTTCTCCTTTGCGATCATGTTGTAAATTGAACGTAGCTACTAAATGTTTGAATCGTATTACAAATTAGACGCAAATCCATTCCGGTTGAGTGCCGATGAGCGGTTCAGATTTGCACATAAAAACTACCTGAAGGCGTGGTCATACCTGGTATATGCCTTGGAGCAGGGTGAAGGTTTCATCATGGTCACCGGCAGGCCGGGTTCAGGCAAGACAACACTGATTCGCGACATTTTGTCGGAAGTCGACAAATCGAAAATTCTGGCAATCAACCTGGTTACCAATCAATTACAAGCTGAAGAACTGCTGCGAAAGGTGGCCTTGGAGTACGGGTTACCTGCTGAAAGCTTTAATAAGGCCACGCTGCTGACGAGTATCGAGGATTTTGTCACCAAAGAGTATCTGGCGGGCAGGCGGGCCGTCATCGTCATTGACGAGGCTCAGAATCTTACCCTGAATGGTCTTGAAGAGCTTCGTCTGCTCTCCAATCTTCAAACCGGGAGTCACCCGCTTTTCCAGATATTTCTCATCGGTCAGGATGATCTTCGGTCGCTTATTCTGAGCCCGGAAATGGAGCAGATTCGTCAGCGGATGATTGCTAGCTGTCAAATCGAAACCATGGATCTGCAACAGACAGAGGGCTATATCGAACATAGGCTCGGTATTGTCGGTTGGAATCAGGACCCAGTGTTTGATGAGGCGATTTTTCCGCTCATACACTATTTGTCTGATGGCATACCGAGAAAGATCAATCATATTGTCAGTCGATTACTCCTCTACGGCGCATTGGAGGAGAAGCATGAGTTGACAGAAGATGATGTATGGATTGTCGCCAGAGAGTTGTTTGATGAGGAGCGTCTGTCCATTCAGAGTGGCGACTCCTTTACCACATTCAAGGATAAATATGGCCAGCTTGAAAATCCCCGGTCAGAGCCATCCGAACCTGGCTCGGAGATAGAGAGTATTGAACTCCCGCAAACTGTTGATACTGAGAGTGTCGGCATTACCGAGCCCGATACTGGGGTTTTCGAGGAGAGTGAAGCCAGGTTGGCGACTGAGCCTGATGCAGCGTCAGATACAGATACAGATACAGAGGCAGAGGCAGAGGTGAAAGGTGAATCCGAATCCGAGCTAGAAGCAGATGCTGAGTCGAGTATCGAACAGGAGACAGAAGAAGCCAAAGATTCCGTGACAGAAACAGAGGATGCAGAGCATATATCGGAATTCTATCCCTATGGAGAGGACCTGGTCGACTCTGACTTCTCATCCGAAAAGGGGAAACTATCTTCAGATGAATCTGATGTAGCGCTCTTAAATGATGAAGCAGAACGTCTTGTCCAACCGATAACCACAGAGCAAGCATCAGTAACCTCTGCAAAGGATTACGTCAATGAGTCTGATATGGATGCGTTGACATCGAAGTTACTCAAAGAGGGCGATATCAAAGTAGAAGATGCGTCTGCAGAGAACACTGAAACCAATCCAGAGGATATCCTCAACCTGCCATCCATGCAGGCAGAAAGACGTAAACACGAAATTGATGAAAAGGGGGGATTGATCAACACGGCTGAGACGCTTGAGGTTGAAGATCTGTTTACCGGTACCTTTGGTAAATCGTTACGCAATATTTTCTTTCTTGTGTTAGCAGGATTCTTCTTTTTAGCACTGTTTGTCATCAAACCTGAGCGCATTGATCAGGCCTGGAATGGGACAGTCGACAAGCTGCAGTCGATGATCAACCCGACAGAAGATGGGCGTGAGACGGACCCGCCCTCTGCTGGGAATGGGCAGCAAATACCTGAAACAGATGAAAGTCTGCCCCTTCAGATCGATGCAGATTCCAGTATCGAGACTTCGGCAGAACCCGAGGTGATTGAAACAGTACCGGAGAAAGTCGAAACCAGCGCAGAGCCAAATCTTGTGATTGTTGATACGGAAGCGGATAAAACAAAAGCAATATCAGATGTTGAGAGTGATGTTGAAACGAGCCCATCCTTGGAAAACATAGAGTCGACAATCGTGACGGCGGATCCCGTTGAAAGGGCCAGCAAAGACTATATTGCAACCCAGTCGAGATATCAAAAAATTGAGATTGGTGAAGGCACAAAGGAAACAATAGACATTATCCCCACTATTCGGAAGTTTCAGATCTACTTTGAATTTGATAATCCAAAAATACCTGATCAATTCAAGGATATGTTGAATGACCTCTATATCGTCCTCTCGCTAAACAAGGCATCCATAATGACTATTACGGGGTATACGGATGCAAGCGGTGATCCCATCTACAACATGCGTCTGTCGGTAGAGCGTGCAAATGCTGTATCCAACTACTTCACGGAAAGGGGTATCAGCTCAGAGCGTATTCAGGTCGAAGGCAGGGGCCCAGTACCGAAATCGACGACAGATGAACATGAAGAGCTGGATAAACGGTTCGGCAACAGGCGTGTAGAAATCGTATTACGCGAAGACGGTGAATAGGGCAGGCGGTTACACCTCGCTCCCACGCACCGGTTTGATTCGTACCCACGCTCCAGCGTGGGAATGCATAGGCCACTTAAATCATACCACCATAGTTGGAATCACATCGAGAGACTCCAGTGATTCCAACAATGAGTCAATGCACTCATCGATATCCCGGTCCTCCGTATCGATGACGATTTCAGGATTCTCCGGTATCTCATAAGGGGATGAGATGCCTGTGAAGTCGGGGATCTCGCCCGCCCGTGCCTTTTTGTAGAGTCCCTTCACATCCCGTGATTCACAGGTTTCTATCGATGCTTTCACATAGACTTCGATAAAATCGTTCTCTTGAAAAAGTCGGCGTACGTTATCTCTGTCTTTGCGTATGGGAGAGATAAATGCAGTCAGTGCGATGGTTCCAGCATCGACAAACAGCTTCGACATTTCGCCAATCCGTCGTATGTTTTCTGTGCGGTCCTCGATGTTAAAACCAAGATCCCGGCAGAGGCCATGTCTTACGTTATCGCCGTCAAAGACATAAGTCCTGCATCCACGTTGGTGAAGTCGTTCCTCCAGGGCATGCGCCAGGGTGGACTTGCCGGAACCCGAGAGACCGGTGAACCAGAGCAGTTTAGCCCGGTGCAGATTCATCTTTTCCCGTCGTTCCCGGGTGACGGTGGCATGGTGCCAATAGATATTATCATCCATGTTGGTAGTCCTTAATTCACTATATTGAAATTGATTATCATCAAGCGTGCCAAACCAGACTCAGTAGGCATTGTCATTTTTGAGATTGAATGGGGTCCTCAGTAAAATAGACAGATCAAGCCACAAAGACCAGTTGTTGATGTACTCCAAATCATATTTGACCCGTTTCTCCATCTGCTTTAGTTCTTTGGTCTCTCCTCGAAATCCCCGAATCTGAGCCAACCCGGTAATCCCTGGCTTGATACGATGTCGTGCCAGATAGGCCTCGATTCGTTTTGAATACTCCAGATTGTGCTGGAGTGCATGAGGTCTGGGACCGACAAGCGACATCTGACCCGCCAAGACGTTAAGCAGTTGAGGCAGTTCATCGATGCTGGTGCGGCGTATGAATCGGCCAATGCGGGTGATGCGCGGGTCATCACGGGTCGCTTGTTTCACTATCCCATCCTTCTCGGTATGCAACCTCATGCTGCGGAACTTCCAGATCCTGAAGTGCTTTCCATCCCAGCCGGTGCGTTCCTGCCTGAAAAAGATCGGGCCGGGGGATTCAACCTTTATCAGGATCGCGGTGATCAACATGATCGGGCTGGCTAGAATCAGAAACATCAACGCTAATACGCGGTCCTCTATCGCCTTGATCAAAAGGTGAGAACCGATCAATGGGGTTTCCGACAGAGTTAGGATCGGTATGCCTGCCAATTCCTTTACGCTATGGTTAATCAGATTCAATGCAAATATATTCGGTGCCCAGTGAATATTGACATTTTCATTCAACAGCTCGAAATAGATTTGCTGGATCATCGGTGAACTATCCAGCGATACGGCGATATAGATGGTCTGGATATCGTAAACTCTGATCAACCGATTTATATCTTCCAACCTGCCGACAACAGGCATGGCTGACCGGCCTGAATGATCGGTTGTGTCGTCGCAATCCGTGGCGGATACCACACCGACAACCTCTTCAGGCATCCACGGATTGCTGTTGATGCGGTCGTACAAATGGTTTGCCAGTGCGCCGCAGCCAATGATCAACGCCCTAGTGTTGGTCTCCTGCGAGACCATGTGCCGCTGTATCAATCTGAACCCGAAATGGAGGCTGACCTGGGCGAGATAACCCAATACAAAGAGCAGCAGCACCACCGCCCTGGAGTATGTTTCGGTATATTTGGTGACAAACGCCAACAAGAGCAGGAAGGCGAAGGCACTGCTCCATGCCTTGAAAAGCTTGAAGGCCTTTTTCGTCATCGTACCGTGATGACGGTATATGTTCATCCTGTCATAGATCACCGACATGCTACCCAGCAACGCCAGGGCCAGTATGATGTAGTGAGAGGTCAGCTTGCCATGAAATAAGAGTGGCAGGGCAAGAATTAAAATCACCACAGCCAGGCCGTCGAGGAAGGCCTGAAGCGAAGTGGTCAGGCTATTGCGGCGCTGTAGCAGTGACCGATCAGATTGTTTGACCTCGAGCAAATCCCTCTCCTCCAGAGCTACTGCGATCAATACGATTTCGCAGTGGTGGATTATGGGCCAAAGAAGACCGCAAGGAAAGAGGTTGGTTACAAGTTATGAAATAAAGATATCAACTCTGCATTGTTCATACATATCATTGCATATCAGTCGGATTTTGATCACAAATAATTCAGGAAAAAGTTTGAGAGTCTGATTGAAAATTGCTAAAAAAATGTGATCTGTCGCAAAAAGTCGTCAAAGCAATTACGCCAGACAGGGAAACTATACCGTGTAAAAAATATTTATCCTTTACAATGAATGCGTGCAATAAAGTCGATCAGATCTGACAGGTTATACCCAAGGATAATGGAGTATGCCCAGTAATAATCAACTGTGAAGCAGTAGTAGTCTCGATTAATGGCATTGTGAATTGATATCGTTAAATTTTCTTGGTTAATGGAAAACCATGTTTTATTTTTGCACAGTACCATGAACCCAGGACTGGAATGCATTTTATTAAGCAGTGATCAATTAACTTTACGATGTCGAGGTATTCAACATTCAAATCAGCGATACAGATCCCAGATACACGTATAGCTGGGTACTCTCACTTCACGGTGACACGTTAAGCAGTGTAACAATTGTTGACAATGAAATCGGTACATAGTTTGTTCCCATGCCCGATGTTCTGGTATTCACTGTAGTTAGTGATGGGATTAGAAACAGATTCGCTGATCTAAAAAGCCGAATATTTACTTGGTATTCTGAGTACCAGTATTTACACTCTCAATCGAGATGAAACTACCAATGGTATTTGCCGGTATGGCATATGGTGGTAACAATCGATGTGGTTCCACTGCCTGCGGCTACGTGGATGATCGGTACAGCCCAGATCGGTGTTACGGTCTTTAGCGCGCGCCATTCTCTGTAAGGGGTTTCATAAATGACAGTTCGAGGGATGGAGTTTCTTTGCAGGTGCTGGGAATGCTCATCTTTCATTCAGATTGAGCTTACCCTGCTGTGTGGCTTGCCACCAGCCCTTCCCACACGATAGCGTCTCCTCCCTACAGCGATACTATGTGGCAAAGCATTGAACGGTACAGAGGATACGGGATACGTGACACAGAGCTTAAATGACGGAAATGTTATTTAATATAATAATTCAAGCGCAACGCAAACAGATGCGGTTGTATATTAGAGTTATCTACTTAAGGTTGATTGTTGTGATACAATTCTAGCTTCGGTAAATCGGAAGTGACAGGGATAATGGAAGAGGAAGAGTTACTGGGGATTGGCGACTATTTCGCCATCCTTAAACGACGAAAAATGCAGCTGATCGTACCGGCAGCAATCATAATGCTATTGAGCATAGGCTTGGCACTCGGCCTGCCTTCCATCTACCGTGCCGAAGCCACGATCCTGATCGAACAGCAGGAAATACCAAGTGAACTAGTCCGTTCCACCGTAACCTCTTACGCTGGTGAGCGTATCCAGGTTATCAGCCAACGGGTAATGACCACTGCGAATCTTGGTAAGATCATCGATGAATACGGGCTCTATGCAGACGAAAGGGAAGACACCAGTATCACGTTGTTGGCAGAGGCGTTGCAGGAAGATATAGAACTCGAAATGATCAGCGCCGATGTGGTTGACCCGCGAAGCGGCCGACCCACCACCGCGACTATCGCATTCACACTCGCATACAGCAATGAGGTACCGCGGATTACGCAAAAGGTTACTAACGAACTCGTCTCGCTCTACCTCGGTGAAAATCTCAGGCAACGTACACAGTCTGCTTTTGAAACCTCAAGTTTTCTAAGCGCAGAAGCCGAACGGCTCAACCAGGAAATTACCGAACTGGAGGCATCTCTTGCAGACTTTAAAGAGAAAAACGTCAACAATTTACCGGAACTCCAGCAGCTCAATATCCAACTCATGGAGCGCAATGAGCGGGAGTTGTCAGAAACCATTCAACAGATTCGAAGCCTTGAAGAACGAAAAATCTATCTTCAATCCGAATTGATGCAGATGAGTCCCACAACTGACCTCTACAACTCTAGCGGTAACAGGGTCGTGGGAACGGAAGATCGTCTACGAGCTCTACAGACAGAATATCTGGCACTTGCGACACGCTATACTGATGATCACCCCACCTTGATCAAAATGAAAGATGAAATCGAGGTGCTTGAAAAAGAACTCGATACCAATCTGGAAGAAAAGAAAAAGAAAGCACAATCTGACAACCCTGCGTATCTGCAGTTGTCAACACAGCTTAAAGCAGCGGTGGGTGAGTTAGCTTCCCTCAATACGATGAGAGAGGAAATCAAAGGTAAGATCAAAGATTTTGAAGAGCGACTGATGCAAAGCCCGCAGGTGGAGCGGGAGTACCGTAATCTGACACGTGACTATGAGAATGCCCTGTTAAAGTACCAAGAGGTTAAAGCTAAACAACTTGAGGCACAATTGGCAGAGTCGCTGGAACGTGAGCGAAAAGGCGAGCGCTTCTCCCTCATTGAGCCACCCCAGTTGCCAGAGAAACCGGATAAACCCAATCGTATGGCGATTCTCTTTCTGGGTTTTGTTTTCAGCTTTGCCGGTGGCTTCGGCAATGTAGTCGTCAGAGAGAGTATGGATCAGAGTGTGTACGGAAGCAAAGGCGTCGCGGCCATTACCCATGCACCTCCCTTGGCTGTCATTCCTTATATTGAATGCAGTGAGGACCAGCGGCAGCATACAACAAATGGCGCGATAGCAATTTTTGGTTTAATCGCAGCGATGGCTATAACGGTGGTCTCTGTTCACTTGTTCTATAAACCCTTGGATGTCATCTGGTACATCGTACTGCGAAAACTGGGCATAGAGCTGGGTGTATGATGAGAAATAATCGGTACCAGCAACAAATAGAGAATGCGTACCAGAAATTATTTTTTAATGAGAAGTTCATGGCTAGATCCGCAGTGAGGCGATTATGGAAAAAATAAAACAAGCACTAGAGCGCGCCCGTGATGCTCATACAACAACAAAAAATGATGGCCATCGTCGTACACTAGTACGTCAAGTACCGGAGCCGGAAGTCACATCGAAGATAACCTATATCAAAACCAAATCAGTTGAAATATCAAAAGATCAGTTAAGAGAAAAGCGGGTCATCGCAGGTGATACCAATGATTCAATATCAGATCAATATAAGGTGCTTCGCACCCATGTACTCCAGAGACTGAAGGCCAATCAGTGGAATTCTTTGGCTGTGACCAGTCCCAATGAAGGTTGCGGAAAAACCCTTACCTCAATCAATCTTGCCATCAGCCTGGCCAGGGAAGTCAATCATTCGGTGCTACTGGTAGATATGGATCTTAGGCGCCCCAGCATTCATCGTTACTTCTTCACGGATGAACAACCAGGGATCAGTGAGTACCTGACTGAAGACTTAGAGCTGAGTGAGATTCTTTTCAATCCAGATTTAGAGCGGTTAGTCATTCTGCCGGGTAACAAGCCTTTTTCAAATTCCTCGGAAATGCTCTCATCACCAAAGATGGTGCAACTGGTTGAAGAGCTAAAAAATCGATATCCGAATCGTATCGTTATCTTTGATATGCCACCATTACTCTCTTGTGACGATATGATTGCATTCTCACCCTATATCGATGCAATTATGTTGGTTGTAGAAGAGGGTGGTACGCGTAAGGATGAACTTAAGCGGGCTTATGAATTAATCGAAAATACTCGTGTTATCGGTACTGTACTGAATAAATCTAAAGATAAAAGCTCATCCTACGGTTACTATTAGTTGTTGTGTTGTGATTACATGGCTGGTGTTTACACTAGTGTAACGTAGTAGTAGCTAGAAACCTTCTTTACATCTGCTTCCAACTGATTATGAAATAAACTGTAGATATTGATGCCGAAAAGCTTAACAAAAATAGTATTTACAGGAGCAGTGTGGGCGCTAAGTATAAAGATGATAGGTGTTTTAAGCTCACTTTCAATTAATGTAATACTTGCGCGCATATTATCAACTGATGAGATGGGTGCTTATTTTATATTGACGAGCCTTGTATTATTTGGCTCGTTATTGGCACGCTATGGAATTAAGCAAGTTGTGGTAAAAATCGTTGCAGAATCACTTGCGGATAATAGGCCTGGCAGTGCTGCTGATGCAATATGGAAAATGCTGTTTATAATCACTATAGGTGTGATGGTGGTTTGCAGTATGTATTATCTAGTGATTGGGAGATTGATGGTTATAGATGTATTTGATATCCAGATTTTAGAAAATATTATAGGTGTTAGCGCGATCTGGATATTGATACTTGCTTACCAGACTCCATTAGCAGAGGTATTTAGGGGGGTGCATGATATCAGGTTAGCATCATTGTTTGATGGTGTGTTATTCAGTTTTATGCTAGCGCTACTTCTGTTGGGAATATGGATGCTAGATTTGAACCTAACGTTTTTTCAATTGATAGATACATCCGTGTTCCTGGCTGGTTTCAGTCTTTTTATTACAATCGTTATCCTTGCTCGTAGAAGAGTGATGTTTGTTGGACAAGGAAAAACAAGCTTAAGAAATATAATAGAGATATCTAGCCCTTTATTTATAACAAATGTTATCAATCAGATATTAACTAATTTTAGTTTATGGGTCGCCGCAATATTCCTGGTTACTGCAGATGTTGCATTATATGGAGCAGCATGGAAATTAGTGATGTTGGTAACATTTCCTTTAATGATTGTAAATATGACTGTACAGCCGGTAATCTCTGAATTATATACAACTGGAAGGTATTACCATCTTCAAGCAGTTTTGCAAGGTATGGCTACTTTAGCATTTATACCATCGCTCCTGATACTTATTGTTTTTATAATTTGGAGTGGGGGAGTCCTTAATATTGTATATGGCCCAGACTACGTGAACGCAGCATTGGCTTTAGGTATCCTAAGTTTTGGCCAATTATTTAACGCATGGACTGGTTCATGCGGGATCGTTTTGGCCTTTACTGGGCATCATGATAATTTAATGAAAATAACAATAACTACAGGTGTATTATCCATGCTACTGGCTGTTCTGCTTGCCAATCAATGGGGATTAACAGGGATCGCGCTGGCTGTATCAATAGGTCGGATAATACACAATGGATATGCATGGATAGCAGTAAGAAAATATACTGGACTATGGACACATGCCTCATTTAATCCAATATTTATAGGTGATGCAATCAGAAGAGTATTGAGAGGTGATATCCATACTTAAGAAATGTGTTTCTGAAATATCAGGATTTTCTTTTGCGAAGAGATGATATTTTTATTTAAAACAATTTATGCCAAGTTTAAATATGATTTACCTTAGTTCATAATTCCGGAATTTATTATATATCAATGTTATTAAAATGAGCATTACCCTAGCGACTATCATATACGATGATAGATCAGGTTCAACTTATCTTTCATCGCTTTTGAATGAAATGCCATGTATTACCGTTACACTAGAAAGTAGTATCCTTACTATTCTAGCATGCCATGGTAATGATCTACGATCTAGAGAAGAAGTTCTCAGATTTCTCGGAATATTAAAAGAGGAGCAGAAGTTTAAGAACTGGCAATTTAACGAAATCATGCAAGTCAATCTTTTGAATTCCCTGAGTTATCCACTGAGTGCAACTAACCTTTTGCATCAATTACTTACTATCATATTTCCAGATAGTACAAATTGTACGAATATCGTATTTATAATTAAGCAAGTACAAATTGAATATATTGATCTAATAATAGATGTTGTACCGGGACTAAAATTTATATTGTTATATCGTGATGGTCGTGGAGTATTTGCATCAAAAAAGAGATCAAGACACTCTATATATGGTGTGCCGATGGCTATCAATCCTGTATCAGCCGCACAAAAATGGAGAAATATCTTAGGAGCAAAGAGTTATATTAAAGACCAGAATAATATTCTGGAAGTAAAATATGAGGAACTGCTGGTTACAAAAGATAAAGTAATTGGGAATATTTCTGAATTTCTTTTCAATGAGACACGGGTAATCAGTCATCAAGATAACTATTCGGCGGACTTGGATGATAACCCAAGTAATAATAGATATGCACAAGCAATTCCTGCATCGCAACGCCACCTACATAAGAATGTTGGAAAGGTTGCGAATAAGGATAGAGCAGAGGCATGGAAAAATGAATTGTCAAGTATAGAGATATGGTTGTATGAGAGAACAGTATCATCCTTACTAAAAGACCATGAGTACTTACTGTGTAACGAAACAGCACCAAAGAAAATTCATCTTTTTATCTTCTTTACGCATGTAAAACTAAGGGAAGTTACATACAGTATAAGGAGAAATATTATTTTGATAAAATCTATGATGAGATCACCAAATACTGTTATTGCAAAACTTTTACATAAACTGCAAAAATAATTATGTGAAATGAACTCATTACCTTCTAGGCTCGTTCAATTAACTATATTTGCGAATATAGCACTTGCGGCTGTATATCTTTATTCCTATGTTGTAACTCCTGAGAGAATCCTGGCAGTAACAACAGTCATTAGTTTGCTATTATTTGTAAACAAAGTACGTCCTATTTCAAGGCAAACAAAAAAAGTCTTGATTGTTGGATTTAGTTTAATTCTATTTAAGTACTTAGTTGATTCAACAATTCACATTCAAAATATATTTGATCCAATAAAAATTGCTTTAATAGAAATATTTGCGCTTGTATATTTACCCATTGTTGAGTGGAATAAAATATCGAACAAGGTGGTTTATAACACGATACTAATTAGTGCGATACCTGGAATCATTTTCGGAGTTATTCAGGCGCTTGGAGCTAACATAACTATTAAAAATTTAGTGCCAAACAATCCTATAGTAATATTTGAAAAAGAAAGGTTTGATTATTTTGAACATACTGGAAGAATTATCGGTACATTTACAACAGGTGTATTGTTTTCATTGTTGTTAGGTACACTGTTTATTATACTAATGGTTCGCCTTTGGGAAGGATCCAACTATTTAAGAAACTATATTAAGAAGATTTTATTCACGACTATATTATTATTAATATTCTTTTTGATTCTATACACGCAGACACGAAGTGCGATATATGGATTGCCAGCCTCTGTTATACTTGGATACTATTTGAGTAGTCGGCATTTTGTTAAAAAAACGTTTATTGTGTTACTAGCTGGTGTTATAGGAGTTATTTCTTTTGGTACCTTTCAAATGCTTGTTACTGGCGTGTCACAGAGAAGCACATTAGGAATAGATGCTAACACATACTATAAGCTAACTTCTAATATATATGGAGTGTATGCGGCGCTTGCGAGAGATCCATTATTTGGTGTTCCTGTAAATAGACGTTTAGATAGAGGAGAAGGTTCTAATGACGATATGATATTAGTCGAGGAAGGGAGACGTAAGCTAGGAAAAATTATTACAACAGGTGAATCCTATCAGCTTGTTGCTACTAACCATAATCAAATTGCTTATTATATTAAATATTACGGGTTAATTGGATTTTCATTATTTATTTTACTTCTTTATGTAGTGTTCAAGAAAATTCAACAAAAGGAAGATAGTGCAACTAGGTTTATTTTAATGTGTGTATTTGTTTACCACATTCAGTTTTCACTACTACACAACAATCAATTATTAGAAACACTCTTGTTTTGGATATTGTTAGGATTAGGTGATGAGTATAAGTATACCAACCGTAAGCGTGCTAATGGCGACGTACAATGACTATACTACTCTTGATGATGCAATAAAAAGTATCATTAATCAAACGTTCAAGGATTTTGAATTTATCATAGTTGATGATGGGTCGACTGATGGTTCATCAGAAATAGTAGAATATTGGTCTAAACAGGATGATAGAATACGAGTAATTTCGCAGAAAAATAATACTGGATTAACTATAGCATTGAATAATGGTTTAAACGTTGCTCGTGGGAAATATATAGCCAGACAGGATGCAGATGATATTAGTCTGCCAGAGCGTTTATCTATACAGATTACGACATTAAAAGAAAATAAAAAACTTGTACTTGTTGCGAGTGATTATGAGTGCATCCTAGATGATGGTGAATACTTAACGACTATTAGAAATTCACAAAAGAGAAATATAAAGAAAAAGTTATTAAAACGAAATGAAATTGTTCATGGTACAGCAGTGTTCCCTCGTTTAATTGGAAATGCACAGGTAATGTATGACCCGCTATATAAAAGAGCGCAAGACTATGATTTATGGCTAAGGCTTACTGAATACGGTGATGTCGTTATATTACCAAATGTACTCTATAAATTTAGATATAGAAGAGAAGGAATTACTGCAAAAAATACGGCCTTCTCAAAGGAATCATGTGCAATAAGAGCATTGGAAAATCGAAAATTACGTGATTTAGGTAGCGCAGAAAATAGATGCCCTATAATAAATAAAGATGTTACTAAACAAACAAATATTAAATCGCAAACTGGTAATTACGATTTGAACTGTGCAATACGCTGTATGTCTGGATATGACTCCATAAATGCAAGAAAATATTCATACAAATCTTTAAAAATGATGCGAAATGACTACCGTGGGAAAATACAGGCAGTTAAAATTATTATCATTTCATGGTTGCCTGTTAGCATATTACGAATAGTGAGACAGATATAAATATTCAAACAACAAATACATATCACATGCATAGTATTGAGCAATTATTTATGATCATCTTATATACTATGAATTGATATTTTATCAACATATTATAATAGTATGGTCCTCAATAGAGTTTTTGTGTTTTATGTCTTTCAGTAATGAATATTTATCATTCAACAGTGGACAAAATGATTAGATCGATTGTTAGAAATATAATTGTAGATATACCAGTTATATATTGGCCGATAGCTAGGATTTTTCGTAGTAGTAATATCGTAACAAAACAAACCGATCTGGTTATAGAAGGTTTCCCCAGATCTGGAAATACCTTTTCATGCCGCGCATTCCGCCATGCCCAAATAGGAGAATATAAAATAGCATCACATTTACATTCTACTGTCCAGGTTAAAATGGCGTGTAAATGGAATATACCATGCTTAGTATTAATACGAGAGCCTGAGGAGGCTATCATATCGTATGTACTTTATGAGGGAGATTGTGATATCGAAAAACTATATAAAATATATATAAAATTTTACTCTGAAATTGAAAACCTACAGAATAAGTTTGTTACAGCTGCATTTAGTGATGTTATTAATAATTTTGATATTGTGATTGACCGACTAAATAAAAAATATAATATGAACTACACTAGTTTTGAACACTCAAAAGAAAACGTAGCTGAGTGCTTTTCAGGAATGGAAAAGTCAATGAAAGAAAGAGGGACTTATCATGAGTTGCGAGTAAGTAGGCCACTAGAAAAAAGAGATAAATTAAAAAAGAGAATTAAGTTGAATATAGAGAAAAATGTTAATTGTGAATTAAAAAAAACGGCATCAAATATTTATAAAAGGTACTTGGATCGTGTAATTCGTGATAACTAAATCGAGTATCTCAGTATCTTAACTTGATTATATATAATGAATAACTGATATAATATAATGGATATTCAAAGGAGATTGTTTTGCTTTTGTTTGCTATTTTCACCACTGATTAATTCAAAAGAAAATACAGCTCATAGTTGCCTCAAAGTAGATATTAAATCTACCAATATATATTATGAAGTTAATACAGTAACTGATTTTAATAAGCAACATATACATAGTTATTTTGATCTAAATCCTGACAACCCAAGTGGAAATGATTTATTGTGCTTTCGTTTTTCAGATCAAGTACCGGGAGTCGGAGATATAATTATTAACCGTGAATTTGACCCGAAAAAAGCACTCGTAATTGCAAAAGGAATAAGCGGAACGGCACATGAAGCGGCTTTGCAACAGTGGCTAACGGATGAAATAATAGCCTATGTTGATAACAATAAAGAAAATGTTACAACTGAAATCGTGTCATCAAGTGGAAAGCACTTAATGAGAATTACAGGGGGATTGAGGTCAGCAAATTCAAGGACTATGCTGGGATTGTTTTCCAGCCATGAATTAAGACGACCTGAGAAAAAGATTAAACAAGAGTTTGTAAGAGTCATAGATCTGAAATCAGGTGATATACACTTAAATATTGTGTTAGATGATCTCTTACAGGAAGAGGCACTAAATAAAATATTAAAAAACGCTACAGGATATAAAATTAAACATCCAAAGTGGTCACCAGACGGTAATCATTTCCTTTTTGTCTTGTTTAACAACAAAAGATTAGAGTATGGGCCAAGAAAAATATTGATATTGTCAGATAGAGATGGAAATAATATAAGTTATATTGGAGAAAATATACATCACCCTGTGTGGGGTCGAACTGGAAATAATATTTACTATTTCAAGGGAGAAGGTAAAGAACAAACATTATATAAATATGATCTCACACTGAGATATTCAGTAACTGTGATGACGAGAATGACAGGAGATCATATTAATGTTCACCCATCTGGTAAGCTGTTTGTTGTGGATAAGGTTACTAGATCTAAATCTAGGGATGGACAAATATTATTATTAAATGACGCAGGGGAAATATTAACTAGACTCAGCTACAAGGGGGATAATATTAGCTATAGAAAAAGACTTCATTCACATCCAATTTGGTCAAGAGACGGGTGCTCAGTCTTTGCGAACATTATCGAGAATGGTGTAAGAGGAGTTGTCAAGATAGATTTTAATTTGGCATGAATATAGTGGCGAGTATTCAGCCCTAAGACAATGAAGATATTCTTATCAGCTTAATATCACAAATATCTTAAGTTTTATAATATTTAAATACATACAGCCCTGAACTCATAAAGTATTTATAGGTTTACGACTTATCTCTAATCAATAAATCTATAAGAACAGGCAAATATAGTGTCATATAAAATACTCATTGTACATAACAAATATCAACAATATGGCGGTGAAGATTCTGTAGTTGAAGCTGAAATTAAATTACTTCAAGAGAATGGACACATTATCGAACTATATACTAGAGATAATAGTGAGATTGGTAGATTAAGCAGTATAAAATTGCTACTAGATGCTATTTGGTCAAGAAAAAGTACATTAGAAATTAAAGAAATAATTTCGAAAGTAAGACCTGATATTATGCATGTACATAATACATTCCCACTCATATCTCCATCTATTTATTGGGCAGCATCAAAGTATAACGTTCCAATAGTTCAAACAATTCACAATTTTCGACTTTCTTGTATACAAGCGATGTTCTTGAGAGATAAAAAAATCTGTGAAGATTGTCTTGCTAAGTCACCTTGGAGAGGCATCATAAGAAAATGTTATCGAGAATCTCTGCTAGCTAGTATGTCTGCTGCTGCTATTCTGCAGTTTCATAGGATAATTGGTACATATCAAAGAAAAGTAAATGCATATATAGCACTGAATAATTTCTGTAAAAATAAACTTGTCGAAATAGGCTTGCCTGAGGATAAAATATGTATCAAACCGAATTTTGTTTCGCTTACAAATAAGAGTAGTAGGAATGAGAGGAGCGGTAATCCACTATTTGTAGGCAGATTATCTGAAGAAAAAGGAATTGCTACTCTAGTGCAGTCAATAAAATCGCTGCCTAACCAAATGTTTGATATTGTAGGTGATGGTCCAGAAAGGTATATTTTTGAGAATATCACTAATGTAAAGATGTTTGGATCTATTAACCAAGATAGTGTTTATGAGTTAATGCAAAAAACACCTTTTTTAGTTCTACCTAGTATATGTTACGAGAGCATGCCAAGAACGCTTGTAGAGTCGTTTGGAAGCGGTGCTCCAGTAATTGCGAGTGACATAGGAGCCCTTGCCGAATTAATAGAACATCGTAGAACTGGACTATTATTTAAACCAGGATCATCTTATGAACTAACGCGAGTAATTACTTGGGCGCTTAATAATTCGAAGGAAATGGAAGAAATGGGTATAAATGCAAAAGATGTATACGATAGAAATTATACTGACAGTATTAACTATCAAATGTTATTAAAAATAATAAAGAGAGTAGTTCAGAAAGCACGTGAAACAAATACTTAAAAGGATTGTTTATCATACATCAATTCTAAAAAATGACTGTAAATACTAAACTTGATTATCTAAAGGCAATATCTTTGTGAATCCATCATTTAACCACAAATACATATTAGGAATGCGAGTCGATGAAATTTCTATTGACAAGTCACTCGCTTTGATTATTGATTGGGCGAATAGAAGAGAAAGCAAGTATATCTGTGTATCTAATGTCCATATGTGCATGGAAGCATTTGACAAATCATCTTTTCAAAATATTGTAAATAGTTCAGATCAGGTTGTGCCCGATGGTATGCCATTGGCTGTAGGCATGAGATTACTTGGAAGTAAATATAGTCAGCAAATTAGGGGGGCGGACCTAACGCGTTCAATTCTAGAACATGCAAATAATAAAGGGTTAGTCATTGGATTATATGGTGGAACAGAAGAAGCGGTAGCAAAAATAGTATCTATCATAAAGAAAGAGTATCAAAGTATTACAGTTGGCTGTGGAATATCACCGCCTTTTCATGCATTGAGTGAACAACAGGATAATCAGTACGTGAAAATAATTAATGATGCAAACGTGCAAATCCTGCTTGTAGGTTTAGGTTGTCCTAAACAGGAAATATGGATGGCCAAGCATAAGGGAAAAGTAAATGCAGTTATGGTGGGTGTTGGTGCAGTATTTGATTTCTTGAGTGGAACAAAAATGGAAGCACCACGATGGATCCAAAATATAGGATTAGAGTGGCTGTTTCGATTGCTTTCAGAACCTAATAGACTTTGGAAGCGGTATGCAATCCATAATCCTAGATTTATCATATATTTTTTTAAACAACTCTTAAGTATTCGATTGGGAAAAGCATGAAAAAGGCATTTATAACAGGAATAACCGGACAGGATGGCGCGTATTTAGCTGAACTCCTTCTAAAAAAAGGCTATGAAGTACATGGATTAAAGCGCCGTGCCTCCTCATTCAATACAGATCGAGTAGACCATCTGTATCAAGACCCACATGCAGAAAAAAGGGATTTCATACTGCACTATGGTGACTTGACTGATTCAACAAACCTCATTCGTGTCATACAGGAGATACAACCGGAAGAGATCTATAATCTTGCTGCACAGAGCCATGTTGCTGTCTCATTCGAAACACCGGAATACACCGCCAATGCAGATGCGATTGGCACCCTAAGACTACTTGAAGCCATTCGAATTCTTGGTCTTGAGAAAAAAACTCGTTTTTATCAGGCATCAACTTCTGAACTGTTTGGTGAGGTACAAGAGACGCCGCAGCGGGAAACCACTCCCTTCTATCCTCGTTCTCCTTATGCTTGTGCAAAACTCTATTCCTATTGGATTACAGTCAACTATCGAGAGGCTTACGGGATGTATGCCTGTAACGGCATCCTGTTCAATCATGAGTCTCCGGTAAGAGGAGAAACATTTGTAACACGCAAGATCACCCGTGCCATGGCGCGTATCCGTCTCGGTTTGCAGGAATGCCTCTATCTGGGAAATATGAATGCACTGAGAGACTGGGGTCATGCCCATGACTATGTGAAAATGCAGTGGTTAATGCTGCAGCAGGAGCAGCCTGATGATTTCGCTATCGGTACAGGTGAACAGCACTCAGTGCGCGAATTTGTAGACGTTGCTGCTAAGGAACTTGGTATCTCGTTGCGCTGGGAGGGAGAGGGGCTGGATGAACAGGGGATTGTTGAATCAAACACAAACGATAAGGGTCCGCAACCTGGAGTGGTGATTGTACGAGTTGATCCACGTTATTTCCGCCCAACAGAGGTGGAGACACTGCTTTGTGATCCCAGTAAGGCTAAGAGTGAGTTGGGCTGGGAACCTGAGATTACTTTCACAGAACTGGTTTCTGAAATGGCCAGAGAAGATCTGGCCCTTGCTCAGAAGGATGTTGCAATTGAAAAAGCCGGTTTCCGCTCTTACCGCTATTTCGAGTGATAGGGGGTTAAGGAATGGAAGCGGATACAAAGATCTATGTCGCCGGTCACCGTGGGCTTGTGGGTGCGGCCATCGTTGAGCGGTTGAAAAAGAGTGGATTTACCAACCTTCTTTTGCGTACTCATGGAGAGCTCGACTTAATAAATCGTGATCAAGTTGAAGGATTCTTTAATAGCGAAAAACCGGACTATGTTTTTCTTGCGGCAGCTAGAGTAGGCGGCATACACGCAAATAATACCTACCCGGTAGATTTTATTGTTGATAATCTTGCGATAGAGCTCAATGTCATCTCGGCAGCTTATGCCAATCACGTGAAACGATTGATGTTTCTTGGCAGCTCCTGCATCTATCCAAAGCTTTGTCCACAACCCATGAAGGAAGAGTATCTCCTGACAGGGTCGTTGGAGCCGACAAATGAGCCTTATGCTGTTGCCAAGATCGCCGGTATCAAGATGTGCGAGGCCTATAACCGCCAGTATGGGACAGAATTTATCTCAGTCATGCCTACCAATCTCTATGGTCCCAATGATAACTTCGATCTGCAAAATTCACATGTTTTGCCCGCCCTGATTCGCAAATTTCATGATGCGAAGGAACGGGGTGATGAAAAGGTTGTTGTCTGGGGAACGGGTACCCCACGTCGGGAGTTTCTCTATGTGGATGATATGGCCGATGCTTGTGTCTATGTCATGAACAAGAGCGGTTTTACCGATAGGGTGAATATCGGTGTGGGGGATGATATTTCTATCGGAGAGCTTGCTGAATTGGTTGGTGAAGTGGTTGGATATCATGGGCGCTTGGAGTTCGATACAAGTAAGCCGGATGGAACACCCCAAAAGCTATTGGATGTTGGTCGCCTCACTTCTCTTGGTTGGCAGGCTGAAACATCCTTGAAGGACGGGATTCAGCGTACCTATCAGTGGTTCCTGGAAAACAGGGCGCATTTACGAATATAAAACAGGGAAGAATTAGATTCGGCTTGACACATGGATTGATGGTATATATACGCTGAATTACAAAACAGCGATTAGCATGTCGACAACTACAACGCCTACAGGCTGGAGCAGTCCCCCGGTGATCTGGGGATTGGTTGGTATTTCTACAGTGCTCCTGACTTACGGGTTTTGGGACGGCATTACAGATATGCTCGGCCGTTGGAGTAGCATGGAGGAATATGGCTATGCCTATTTTCTTCCTTTTATCTCCGCCTATTTGATCTGGCAGCGCAGGGATCGTTTGATCGAGGTGGAGTTCACTCCCTCCTGGTTTGGCGTTGCTGTACTGCTGGTCGCTGGTTTTCTTTTCTTCTTAGGGGAGATCGCCACTACTTTTACTTTGGTCCAGTATGCTTTGGTACTTTCAGTATTGGGTTTTGCCTATGCGCTAATGGGGTGGCAGGCATTCAAGTTGGTTGCCGGTCCCCTTTTTCTACTTTTTTTTATCGTTCCGCTTCCTACGTTTATCTACAATAGTCTTTCAGGAAAATTGCAGCTCATCTCCTCGGAACTGGGGGTGGAAGTGATCCGCTGGTTCGGTATCAGTGTCTTTCTTGAAGGCAACGTTATTGATCTGGGTGATTACAAGCTCCAGGTGGTTGAAGCCTGTAATGGTCTGCGTTATCTCTTTCCATTGGTAAGTCTGGCCTTTCTGGCGGCTTATCTCTATCGGGTTGAGTTCTGGAAGAGAGTGGTTGTCTTTCTCTCAAGCATCCCAATCACCATCCTTATGAATAGCTTCCGGATTGGTGTTATCGGTGTGCTGGTCGAGAATTGGGGCCAGGAACAGGCCGATGGCTTCCTGCACTATTTTGAAGGTTGGATCATCTTCATGGCCTGCTTTTTTATTCTGCTGTTGGAGATGGCGCTACTGGCCCGAGTGGGTGGCACCAGGCGTCGATTCTCAGCGGTGTTCGGACTGGAGTTTCCCAAGGCATTGCCAATAGGTATTGAATACCGTACCAGGCCGGTGACGGCCGTACACTACGGTATCCTGGCTTCGGTTGTTCTGATTGGGTTGAGTTCAGTCTACATACAGACACAGCAGGAGATTCAGCCTGAACGCCAGGCCTTTAGCGAGTTTCCCCTGCAGGTGGGTGAATGGAAGGGCAGTGATCGGCGTTTGGAGGAGATCTACCTTGATTCGTTGAAACTGGATGACTATCTGATCGGGGACTATATCAATCCGGTGGGGTCAAGGGTCAATTTCTACGTGGCTTACTATGCCTCCCAGCAAGCGGGTTCTGCAGCCCACAGTCCGCGCTCCTGCATACCGGGTGGCGGCTGGAAAATTGAGGAAGTGACCCAAGTTGATATTCCCGGTTTGGAGATGAATGGACAGCCATTACAGGCCAACAGATTGGTTATCAAGCGAGGCGAATTCAAGCAGCTGGTCTACTACTGGTTTCAGCAGCGCGGGCGTGTGATGACCAATGAATGGCTGGTGAAATGGTATCTGTTTTTCGATGGGTTGACCAAGCGTAGAACGGACGGTGCCCTGGTCAGGTTGACCACATCGATCGGTGTGGGTGAGGAGTGGGCCGATGGAGACAAGCGTCTGGTGGATTTCAGCGGGAAGGTCGTACCGCTTTTGGATCAATATATTCCTGACTGATTACTGGTTGCCCAACTATTTTGTTGGGCCTGGAAACTAGTGTATATCTGGCTATCAGGATCTCCGAACACTGGATATTGAACATGGAGTGCTAAATGTAAACCTTATGTTAAGGCTTTCACAAATAGTTCATAAAGCAATAGATTTAGTTGCAACGACTCGGTTAGCCTGCGGATGACACGAGTAAGCAGGATTGTTGTAAAACAATTAGGAATGTGTACATGAAAATGAATCTGCGAAATCTATTCCCAAGGAAAAGATACATCTCATTGGTTCTCGTTGGTTTATCTTTGTTCCTTGTCGCTGCCTGTGCGAATAAGGATGAACGGAAGCAGAAATATTATGATCGTGGTATGACGCTGTTTAATCAGGGTAATTTCACCAAGGCGCGTCTTGAATTCAAGAACGTGCTGCAAATCGATCCCAAAGATGCCAATGCCTATTACATGTTTGGGCGAATCGAGGAGAAGGATGAGAATTGGACCAAGGCCTATGCACTCCATTTAAGGGCTACAGAACTCGATCCCATGCATGTTGATGCTCAGGTGCATCTTGGAACTATTTTTGCTCTTGCCGGCGAAAATGAAAAGGCCCTCGCTGCAGTCGACGCCGCAATGAACGTTAAACCGGATAACCCTTCAGCGATGGTGCTCAAGGGCTTTATCAAGGCGAAGATGGGAGAGACGGATGCCGCTATCGATGATGTCCTCGCCGTTATCGAAACTGATCCGGCGAATGTCGAGGCGGCTTCTTTACTGGCGTCACTCTACGCGGATCAGGGCGAATTGGCGCGAGCGATCCGTATTGCGAAGGATTCACTGGCACGGCATACCGATCGGGCAGCCTCTTACCTCTTGCTTGCCCGTATCTACGCGCAGGCAGATAAGCATGATGAAGTCGTCAGGGTCCTCTCCGACTTGATCAGGACCAAGCCGGAAGATTTGGAAAACCGTTTGCATCTGGTCACTTATTTTCAAAAGCAGGGTGATAATGACCAGGCTGTACAGGTGCTGCAACAGGCGATTGCTGATCTGCCCGAAAGTCTGGACGCTAAACTTGCGCTGATCGCACTCTATAAAAGTCAGGGAGTGATGGACCAAGCGGAGGCGGTACTGGAACAGTATGCCGCCGAGGCTCCTGAACATACCAAACTGAAACTCGAGCTGGCGAGGCACTATCTGGTCAGCGGACGCAAGGTCGAGGCCGATAAAACCCTCTCCCAGGTCATTGAGCTGGCCGATAGATCGGCGGACGGACTCGCTGCCAGAACTATCAAGGCGAGTGTCATGATCAAGGAGCGAGCCCTGGATGAAGCCGTGGCCTTGCTGGAAGAGGTCCTGGAAGCCGATCCTAAATACAAGGATGCACTTTTTGTCAGGGCTGGTCTGGCACTAGTCAGTGACGATCCCGATAAGGGGATTGCGGACCTGCGAACCCTGTTGCGGGAAGATCCCAGTTATGTCAAGGCTTATCGCCTGAAGGCCCGTGCCCACCTCAAGAAGGGTGAGATGGCGTTGGCAAAACAGAGTCTAGAGGATGCGATAAAGATCCGGCCTGAAGAAGTTGCAGCCAATTTCGAACTGGTCCAGTTGTTGATCAACACCCGGGATTTCGATGGGGCCGTTGGGATTCTGCAGAAGATGCGTCGCTTCGCTCCTGGCGATATCAAGGTATTGCAGTCCTTGGCACTGGTCCAGGAAAAACTCAAACGTTGGGATGAAGTGACTAATGTAGCCGAGCTATTGATTTTGAAGCATCCGGGGAGCCCTGTTGGCTACTACTACAGGGGGTTATCCCAACTGAATCGCAACATGGCTTCCTCGGGCATCGCGGATTTTGAAAAAGTGCTTGAATTGCAGCCCAACTCCATCGAGGCCCTGATTGGATTGGCGAAAGGTTTGTTTGTTTTGAAGAAGCCGGAGGGTGCCCTGCAGCGGATCGAGAAGGTTGTGGAGGCCAATCCCGAACATTTCGCGGCCCTGAATCTCAAGGGCGAGGTGCTCCTTTCACAGAAACAGTGGGATCTTGCTGAGGAGGCCTTCAGAAAGGCCCTGATACTGCGTCCGGAGTGGTCGGTTCCCTATCGGAACCTGGTCAATCTCAATACTCTCAAAGGCGACCAGGAGGGTGTTCTGGGTTTGTTGGAGGAGGGCTTCGAAAAGACGGGTGATCCGGTAATAGGTGTCGACCTGGCCAATAACTATTCCCGTATAGGCCGCAGGCAGAGTGCTATAAAAATCTATCAAGAGATCCTGGATAAACACCCCAAGCACCTGTTGGCCTCCAACAATCTTGCAATGCTGCTACTCAATGATGAATTAGATCAGGGGGGGCTCGATAAGGCATTGCGGTTGGTTGAGGGCTTCGAGCTGTCGGAGAATCCTATTATTCTGGACACCCTTGGTTGGGTGCACCTCAAACGGGGTGAGATCGACAAGGCTCTCCCGATCCTGCAACGAGCGGCCAGAAAAGGTTCGGGGGTTCCGGATATCGATTATCACCTCGGGGTGGCCTATTATCGGCAAGGCCGTATGGATAGCGCCAAGCGTCATATCAATACGGCGCTGGCTACAGATAAACCTTTTGAGGGTATCGAGGAGGCGAAGAGGTTGTTGAATAAGCTCCAATAATTGTCCCGATAGTGCCTGTTACGGGTAGTATTCCGGTAATCAATAATAAATATCAAAAAAAACATTATGTTAGGAATACCCGCACTCTGTATAATGCCGCTTTGATACTCCCCCGGATTTTTATTTAACCTATTGTATTTATTGGCAAATATAGAATGCAGACGATAATTGTGACCGGTGGGGCCGGTTTCATTGGCGGTAATTTCGTTCATCATCTGTTGACCAGGCAGGGTGTACAGGTGGTGAATCTCGATGCACTGACCTACGCGGGAAACCTGGATACGCTCCAGACAATCATGGAAGATCCACGGCACCACTTCATCCAGGGACAGATTCAGGATAGGGAATTGGTCGCAGGCCTGTTCGAGCGTTTCAAACCCAATGCAATTGTAAACTTCGCTGCCGAAAGTCATGTGGACCGCTCCATAGACGGCCCCTCCGAATTCATCGACACCAATATTGGCGGTACCTTTAATCTGCTGGAATGCGCACGTGCCTATTGGGCGGATTTGTCGCCAGACGTGGCAGATGCGTTTCGTTTCCTGCATGTTTCCACTGATGAAGTGTACGGCTCCCTGGGTGACGAGGGGAAATTTACAGAAACCACTCCCTATGCGCCGAATTCCCCCTACTCGGCTTCCAAGGCCGCTTCGGATCATCTGGTTCGCGCGTGGTACCACACCTATGGCTTACCGGTGCTCACCACCAACTGTTCCAACAACTACGGTCCCTATCAATTCCCTGAAAAGTTGATCCCGCTTTTTATCCAAAAAGCGCTGGCGGGGGAGGATCTGCCCATCTATGGAGATGGTAGCAATGTGCGGGATTGGCTCTATGTGGAGGATCACTGTAGGGCGATCTGGCGGGTACTCGAGGCGGGCAGACCGGGTGAGGTCTACAATGTGGGGGGCAACAACGAGATGAGCAATCTCGAAGTTATCGATATGCTTTGTGCTCTGCTGGACGAACTGGTGCCCGATTCACTCTTCAGGCCCCACACTCAATTGAAAAAATTTGTCAAAGACCGACCGGGACATGACCAGCGCTATGCCATCGATGCTACAAAGCTGCATCATGAGCTGGGATGGATACCGGATGAGACCTTTGCCACAGGTCTGAAAAAGACAGTCTCCTGGTATCTTAACAATGAGACTTGGTGTCAAAGGGTGATGGATGGCAGTTACCGCGGTGAGCGCTTGGGGCAGGGATAATGTCGGATAAACAGGTAAAAAAGGGTATTATTCTGGCCGGTGGTTCGGGAACCCGTCTTCATCCACTCACCCTGACGATCTCGAAACAGCTGTTGCCTGTGTATGACAAGCCGATGATCTACTATCCGCTAACCACATTGATGTTGGCGGGAATCAGAGAGATTCTTATCATTACCACACCGCAGGATGCCACCTTGTTCAAGGGGCTGCTGGGTGATGGAAGTCAGTGGGGGATAACCATCCAGTATGCGGTACAACCGGAGCCCGGAGGATTGGCCCAGGCCTTTATCATTGGAAGGGCTTTCATCGCCGGCGAGCCTTGTTGTTTGATTCTTGGCGACAACATTTACTATGGACAAGGCTTGGTGGAATCACTGAAACGTGCTGCTTCAATGACCACTGGGGCCACGGTTTTTGGTTATTGGGTCAAGGATCCGGAACGCTATGGCGTGTTTGAGTTTGATCAGGATGGCCAGGTAATAGGCATCGAGGAGAAACCGGCTGATCCTAAATCCAATTATGCGGTTACAGGACTCTATTTCTATGATGAGCAGGTCACCGAACTGGCGGCCTCACTGAAACCGTCCACGCGAGGTGAATTGGAGATCACAGACCTCAACAAGCTCTATCTTGATCAGGGTTCGCTGCAGTTGGAGAAGATGGGACGGGGTATCGCTTGGCTCGATACCGGGACCCATGAAAGTCTCATTCAAGCCAGTAATTTTATCGAGACCATTGAGTTAAGGCAGGGTTTGAAGATAGCCTGTCCGGAAGAGATTGCATTCAGTCAGGATTGGATCGACATCGCGGCGCTAAAGCGTATGGGTGATGCACTGAGTAAGAATGGTTATGGGCAATATCTGCTCAGTTTGTGTGAGAGAAAGATGTAACTATGGATGTGACACCGACAAAGATCCCGGAAGTGGTGCTGCTGAACCCCCAGCGTTTTGGCGATCAACGGGGATGGTTTATGGAGAGCTGGCAGGCTGAACGTTATCAACAACTGGGTGTACCCAGGGATTTTGTGCAGGATAATCAGGCCTATTCCCAAAAGGGCGTATTACGCGGCCTGCATATCCAGAATCCCTATGGCCAGGGCAAGCTGGTGCAGGTTATCCGTGGCGAAGTGTTCGATGTCGCTGTGGATGTGCGTCAGGGGTCGCCCTGGTTTGGTCAATGGGTCGGCGTACACCTGTCTGAAACAAATCACCATCAGCTCTACGTACCTGTTGGATTTGCACATGGCTATCTGGTGTTGAGTGAGGATGCGATCTTCACCTATAAATGCACTGATTACTATCATCCGGAAACACAGTTTTCCATACGTTGGGATGACCCGCAGATCGGTATCGAGTGGCCAGAGACGTTAAGCCCGGTGCTGGCCGAAAAGGACCGTAATGCCCCTTTATTGAGTGAGATCTCCAAGGAGCAGCTGCCGCCCTATCAACTTGACAGGCAATCAACAGCATGATTGACAATAAACCGAAGGTACTTCTTCTAGGTAGCGATGGTCAGGTAGGCTGGGAGCTGCAGCGCACGCTGGGTGTGATAAGCGAGGTTGTCAATACAACCCTTTCCGGACAGGGTGGTTTGCCGTTGGATCTGCTGGATGCAAAGGCCGTTAGGGAAACTGTTAGGCAGATTGCTCCCGATTACATTATCAACGCAGCGGCCCATACGGCGGTGGACAAGGCTGAAACCGAAGTCGATCTCTCCCGCCGATTGAATGCAGATGCGCCTGAATTGCTTGGCCAACTGGCCGTGGAACTGGGCGCCAAAGTAATCCACTACTCGACCGATTTTGTCTTTTCCGGTACCAGCGACAGACCATACAGGGAAGAGGATGCGGCATCGCCACTCAGTGTCTATGGCCAGACCAAGTTGGAGGGTGAGCAACGACTTCTGGCGACAGGTGCCGATGCCCTGGTGTTGCGTACCAGCTGGGTATACGGCAATTATGGACATAATTTCATGCTGACCATGATGCGCCTGTTCAGGGAAAAGGGGCAGCTTTCAGTGGTGGATGATCAGATCGGCGCGCCAACCTGGAGCCGGATGATTGCGGAAGCCACCGCGCAGATCGTGCATCAACTGCGAATGTCTGCTGAAGGGGCAGCCCCGCAACTGGGTCTCTATCACATGACCGCGGCAGGTGAAACCAGTTGGTTTGGTTTTGCACAGAGCATATTGGAATTGATGGATGTCTCGTGCAACGTGCAGCCGACCTCGACGGAGAACTATCCGACACCCGCGAAACGTCCTGCCTATTCTGTGCTCGATAACAGCAAACTGAATCAGGCGTTTGGTCTGCAGCTGCCCGATTGGCAGGATTCGTTACAACAGTGCATGGCTGATCGATTAACCTGACTGGTCAACGAGGTCAAGGCCAGGCGGGGTAGTCAGGCTTGATTTTGGGGTTGGTGGTAGGCTCATGCATTATTTCCCCAGGTTGCTTGTTGAATGGTTGAATGCGCCTTAAAATCAAAGCTTTACTCTGGTTTTTTGGTGCCGGACAAGGCATTGCTTGATCTTATGATGGCATGAGACAATAGACGGACTACCCATTGATGGAAAAATGTAAACCCAGGGATTGTAGAACGGATGTATGAAAAGTTTTATGGATTAACCGAAAAGCCATTCAGCCTGCTCCCGGATCCCGAATTTTTGGTATTAGGGAAAAAGCACAGCGCCGCTTATACCGCATTGGAGTATGGCCTGGTCAGTCAGGCGGGCTTTACCGTGGTTACAGGCGAGGTCGGCAGTGGCAAGACTACCCTGATTCGTCACTTGCTCAATCAGCTTGATGAAGATATTACCGTTGGACTCGTCAGCAGCAGTCATCACGACATGGGGGAGTTGCTGCAATGGTTGCTTTATGCCTTTAATCTCGATTACAGGGAAACACAAAAAGTCGGCCTGTACGATCTCTTCACCCAGTTTCTCATCGACCAGTATGCCAGCAATAAAAGAACTGTACTGATCATAGACGAGGCGCAGAATCTTCAACCTGATGTGCTGGAGGAGCTGCGACTGCTATCCAATATCAATGCGGACAAGCACCAGGTGCTACAGATAATCCTGGTGGGGCAACCGCAGCTTCGGTCACTACTCAAGCACAGGGATCTGCTCCAGTTTCAGCAGCGTATTTCGGTGGATTACCATCTTCAAGGGCTGAATGAAGATGAGACGCGATACTATATCTTTCAGCGTCTCAAGTTTGCCGGGCGTAACAGGCCGCTGTTCACCCGCAATGCGATAAAGCTTATCTATCAGGCCAGTGATGGCATCCCGCGTATCGTCAATACCCTTTGCGATACCTCGCTTGTGTATGGGTTTGCCGATCAGAAACTGCTGTTGGATAGTGCCCTGATCGCCAATGTGCTGAAGGATAAGCATGCTGCCGTAGAACAGCCTGACGAGAAGCCTGCGGCTAAAGGCGCGCATCCATTCAATCAACAGCCATCTGTTGCATCGGAACATCAACATTCAGCTGCCGATGTCAACGATCACAGGATCACCAGCTTCAATCGTGAGTCCGCAAAACTTCTTTTTAAAAAATACTACAACAAGAAATAGCATCCACTGCAGGCTGTGATATGCTGCAGATTGTCTATATCGATCTATGGCCTGCCCCATATCCCTGAAAATCGCCTAAAATTGCTTACTCATGGTCTCAATTTTTCAATCAGACTGAGTAACTATCGATAGATATGAATAATAAGAACCTCTCTATCGCCACGCTGATGGAACAATCGGGTGTGAAGTTTGGTACCAGCGGCGCCCGCGGTCTGGTGGATGCAATGACGGATCGGATCTGTTTTGCTTACACCTGCGCCTTTCTCAACTACCTGAATGCCGAGGGCATGATCTCAACCGGTGATTCCGTGGCTTTTGCAGGTGATCTTCGTTCAAGCACACCAAGAATCATGGCGGCGGTGTGCAAGGCGGCCATTGAGTGCGGATACAAACCGGTCAATTGCGGTTTCATCCCTTCACCGGCGATTGCGTTGTATGGTCTGCATCAGGGCATAGCGACCATCATGGTGACTGGTAGCCATATCCCTGATGACCGTAACGGTATCAAATTCAACAGACCGGATGGCGAGATTCTGAAACAGGATGAAGCGGGGATTCGGCAACAGCTGATCGTGCTTGATGAATCCCTGTTTGATGGGGATCGGTTTGTACAATCACCGCGGCTACCTGAGGTGGATGATTCGGCCAGTGAGTTCTATGTCCAACGGTATCTGAACTGCCTCGGGCATGATGCGCTTTCGGGTCTGTATGTGGGTGTGTATGAACATTCCGGCGTGGCCCGTTCCCTTTTGGTGCGGATCCTTGAGGGGTTGGGGGCAAGGGTTGTCCGTTTAGGGTTCTCGGATGCTTTTGTACCGGTCGACACGGAAGCCATCAGATCCGAGGATGTGGCGCTGGCCAGACGATGGTCCAAGGAACATGCCCTCGATACCATCGTTTCCACCGATGGTGATGGTGATCGTCCCCTGATAAGCGATGAACATGGTCAATGGCTGCGTGGGGACGTTGCCGGTATTCTCTGTGCCGACTATCTGAAAGCCACCTGGGTCGTGACCCCTGTCAGCAGTAACAGTGCGCTTGAGTTATCGGATAAATTCGCCGGTGTAAAACGTACCCGAATAGGCTCGCCTTTTGTCATCGAGGCGATGCAGTCCCTGTTGCGGCAAGGCAGGAATGCGGTGGTTGGCTATGAGGCCAATGGCGGATTTCTCACTGCCGACAGTCTGCTGCTTGATGGTGGTGAACTTGCTCCGTTGCCTACCCGCGATGCCATGATTGTTATCCTGACCATACTGCTGCATGCGAAACGACAAGGTTTGAGGATATCGGAACTAGTCCGGCAACTGCCGCCACGTTATACCTACAGTGATCGGTTAAAGGCATTTCCCACTGAGCTCAGCCAGCGTATGTTGGCACGTTTTCAAACAGGTGAGCCCGCTGCCGATATACAGACTGTTGAGAGTGAGTTCAAGAACACATTCGGCAGCGTTTCAACAATAGACCATACCGATGGTGTGCGTATTACCTTTTTCGATGGTGATATCGTGCACATACGGCCATCAGGGAACGCGCCTGAAATGCGTTGTTATACTGAATCTGTCAGTGAGGCGCGAGCACAAGAAATGAATAAAATCTGCATAAACCTTCTCGAAGGTTGGAGAACACGATGATTATCCCTGTCATTTTATCAGGTGGATCGGGAACCCGGCTGTGGCCCCTCTCAAGAAGCGCCTATCCTAAACAGTTTATTCCGCTCAACGATGAAAAATCCCTCTTTCAGCAGACGTTGGAGCGTATGTCAGGAATATCTGGTGCAGGGGATGCGCTAATTGTCTGCAATGAGGAACATCGGTTTATGGTTGCGGAACAGATGCGTCAACTCGATATAACATCGCTTGGTATTATGCTGGAACCGATCGGTAGAAATACTGCACCTGCTATCGCCTGTGCCGCACTTTATGCCTTATCAAAGGACAAGGATGCAGTGTTGGTGGTAACGCCTTCCGACCATGTGATTCGAGATAATAGGCAATTCGTGGCGGCGATGTCGCAAGGCTTAGAGAGTGTGGATGACGGTAGCCTGGTGACATTCGGCATTGTGCCCGATAAACCTGAAACCGGTTACGGCTATATCCGCAAGCAGGATACATCCTTATCTTCCGGGGCCTTCCCGGTTGCCGAGTTTGTTGAGAAACCTGATCTGGAAACGGCGAAAGGCTATCTGGCCTCGGGTGATTTCTATTGGAACAGCGGTATGTTCGTGTTCCGGGCCGATGCCTATCTGCAGGAGCTTGAACAGTTCCACCCTGATATCCTGCAGGCTACCACCCGGGCATGCGAGCTGATAAAAACCGACTTGGACTTTCTACGTCTCGACAAGGAGGCCTTTAACGCCTGTCCCGCGGAATCGATTGATTACGCGGTGATGGAGAAGACGGCGAAATCCGTAGTCGTTCCCATGGATGCCGGTTGGAGCGATGTAGGGTCCTGGTCGGCTTTGGCGGATGTCTCGGTGGAGGAGGGAAACAATGGTAATGTGCTCCAGGGCGATGTGCTGATAAAAGGGGTCAGCAACAGCTATCTACGCAGCGAGAACCGGATGATCGCTGGCATTGGTCTTGATAATGTGATCGTCGTTGAAACCGCTGATGCGGTCCTGGTGGCGGATAAATCTCATGTCCAGGATGTAAAAGGGATTGTGGAGGAGTTGAAGGCTTCGGGCAGATGCGAGTACATCAGTCATGTCAGGGTCTACCGGCCGTGGGGAAACTACGAGACGGTGGATGAGTGCGATCGATTCAAGGTCAAACGCATTGTCGTCAATCCAGGCGCCAGTCTCTCACTGCAGCAACACCATCATCGGGCAGAGCATTGGGTGGTCGTCAAGGGAACGGCGCAAATCACTAAAGGGGAGAAGGAAATCTTACTGACAGAGGATCAGTCGGTTTATATCCCGTTAGGCACCAAGCATCGATTGACCAATCCCGGTTTGATCCCGCTTGAGATCGTCGAGGTGCAGACCGGCAGTTATCTGGGCGAGGACGATATCGTCAGATTTTCGGATGAGTATGGCAGGGACAACTGCTGAAGCAATCGCTCATGGTCTGTGATCATTGCACATTTAGGATATTGCCTCATCATAAATTACTTATATCCCGATCTGCCCATATACTGCGAAGACCGCTTTTCTGAAAAAAAAAGCGGCCATTCACCTGTAAAAGGGAAGTGATAATCGGCTTGTTTATGACACTGCACGCTACCCGTTAGCTTTAGTCAGGGTGAGGTGTGCGGTAGTGTGTGAAATTAATCACAAAATTACTTTTTTGCCCCAAAATTGATATTCGACCTTCAGCAAATCTTAAGATTTGTTTAGTAGTTTCAATCCCGCCTAATGTACGTGAAAAGACTACCTGGAGGCGAATATGAACTACGTGAAACTCTTCGCTATCTCGTCTGATGATCGACGTGACTATTATGAAAAAAGGATCTCTGAGCACACGCCGCCAATCAACGAACACGACAGGGAAATGATTCGTATGTATCAGCGTTTTCTGGATGTGAACAAACTGGAGAATGTACTGATCAGCCATCACTAACTTTTTATACGCATGATGGCATGATTGCCGAACGCCCTGTTATCGTGCTGATTGCGATGGATTGAATGGTAGGTTAGAGTCTGACCAAGCGGGCAAGTGTGGTATTCGGAATTTGTGCGGCAGTTGGCGGAATATCCGATTGATGGGTCACGGGTATTCCAGTCATTCCGCCTCATCGTTCACGAAACTACAATGCGGTTGTTTATACCAACCGTACAAGGAAGTCCGGCATGGATCCTTGGATACCCTGGATTGATGGATTATTGAAGGGTATGTTGAGATCGTCCAGCCTGGACCATTGAAGCATGATGCTGGACCATCAACCAGCCACCCTCGAACTTTTGATAGACATTGGTGGCCAATATCAATGCATATGCCTCATCGCCGGTTGAAATCTCCTCGGTCACAAGGTGTACCGCCAGGTCACCCGAGAGTGCAGTTTTAACCACTTGGTATCTTATATCTGGACGCTGCGCACCACTAAAGATATTCGACCAGCTACGCACTACCTTTTCATGGCCGACAATTGCGCCGGCGCCGGGATGGATGCAGACCACATCCCCATCGGCCCACAGTGCCGCCATCAATTGCTGATCACAACGCATAAAGGCCTCGTAATAGATGATCTCAGCCTCATCCGGCGTTCTCAGTTCCAGTTTATTGCCGATCATGATCTTCCTGTATATGTGATGTGTACATCCGAACAATTAAAGAAGTATCGTTCGATGGGACTCATCATTTTCTGCGAACCACATGGGCAACCCGACAAGTGACTACTGGATAATTGCAAACAGGCTGTTGCCATTCTGAAATCGCTGACGGTTTAATCGAGCCACTGTCGGCGAGTCATCCGCATAGAGAGCTGTATGTCGATATATGTGACGGCATTCAGGTTTATTATCCGATTTGCCCTTACAGATAATCACACCCATCCTGTGAGCACGAGTGTCTTACCCTAATAATGCCGCTGACATTTGCTGAGGTGACACTGAAACTACACTGTAATGTGTAATATTTGGGGCAGTCTCAATGGATTGTGTAGCACAAAATATAGATACAAAAAAACCCGTATTGCACGGGTATATGGACGTTATCGATTATATTTAGATAGTGATTTGGTGGAGGCGGGCGGATTTGAACCGCCGTCCGCGAGTCCTCTGCCCAGAGTTCTACATGCTTAGCCCTGTCTATTGTATTTAACCGGTCACTACCCGATGGGCAGGGTATGTGACAAGCGATCCCGGTAAGGTTTTAACATCTCCGCCCCGGACGAGCTTCAATGCGATCCTATGAGATATGACGCCTGAAATGCTGGACGCATAGGCACGGCTCCAGTCAGACGGCACCCTACTGGGTATTAAGCAGCGAGTGCGTAGTTGTCGTCGTTGGCAACTATAAGTTTGCAGTTGGATTTACGAGGTACTCTGCGCCTCGGCATGCACTATAGGTTTTGCAACCCCCGTCGAAGCCTACGTCGCCCCCATACGGTAAGTGAATAGACATTATAAGTGAGTGGTTAGTTCCTTGTATACCTTGAAGACAGAAGCCTAACCTTTCTTGAACAGGCGCTCCTTTTCCCGTTTCCAGTCACGATCTTTTTCAGTGGTGCGCTTATCGTGCATTTTCTTGCCCTTGGCGAGACCGATCTCCAGCTTTGCCAAGCCCTTTTTCCAATACATGGCTGTGGGTACCAGGGTGTAGCCTTTACGCTCGACCAGACCGATGAGCTTGTTCAACTCACTGCGGTGGAGCAGCAGTTTCCTGGTACGGGTCGGGTCCGGGTGGATATGGGTGGATGCAGTACTCAGTGGGACGATATGGGCGCCAAACAGGAAGGCCTCACCCTCTTTGATGGTGATATAGCTCTCCTTGATCTGTACCCGACCCTCGCGCAGGCTTTTTACCTCCCATCCCTGCAGGGCGATACCCGCCTCATAGCGCTCTTCGATGAAAAAGTCATGCTTGGCTTTTTTGTTCAGCGCGATTGTGGCGCCACCGGAATTTTTCTTTTTCGCTTTTTTAGCCATGCGGTCATTTTAATCGTGACGGGAGGTTCTCACCAGAGGTGGCTTGTTAAACGATGGTATTTTACGGAAAATGGTTCACTTTCATGCGTATAGCATGGTATTGATTGTGCGTTATATGCAATAGACAAGGCGGGTTTCATGGCTGAAAGACAATCCATCCACGGTCAATGGTCCTCGAGACTGATCTTTATTCTTGCTGCAACCGGTTCGGCCGTTGGGCTGGGTAATGTCTGGAAGTTCCCTTATATAACAGGTGAAAACGGTGGTGGCGCATTTGTCATCATCTACCTGCTCTGTATCGCTGTGGTGGGCATTCCGATCATGATGGCGGAAGTCATGCTGGGTCGACGGGGCAGGCAGAGCCCGATCAACACCATGACCACCCTCAGTGCGGAAGAGGGTGCCAGCAGGGAGTGGTCTCTGGTCGGATGGAGCGGTGTGCTGGCCGGTTTTTTGATCCTGTCATACTACAGCGTGATAGCCGGGTGGGCACTCGCTTATGTCGTCAGGGCGGCCTCAGGGGGATTCGAAGGGGTGGATGCAAGTGGCGTTCAGAGCCTGTTCAACGGTTTGGTGGGGGATCCCGAGCGGCTCATGGCCTGGCACACGCTGTTTATGCTGATGACCATGTTCGTTGTGGCCAAAGGGGTCAAGGCGGGTCTGGAAAAGGCCGTGACCTATCTGATGCCTGCACTCTTTATCTTGCTGGTTGTGTTGGTCGGTTATGCCATGAATACCGGCTTTTTCACCCAAGGCCTCGATTTTCTTTTCACCCCCGATTTCTATAAATTGCTATACAGCTGCCAGGTTGTGGATGGTGTGGAGCAGTGTGAGGTGAGCGGCAGTCCCATATTGGTCGCCATGGGGCATGCCTTTTTCACCCTCAGTCTGGGTATGGGGGCCATCATGGTTTATGGCTCATATATGCCGAAAAAGGCCTCGATTGCCGGTTCGGCTATCTTGATTGGCCTACTCGACACCCTGGTGGCATTGGTGGCCGGAATGGCCATATTCCCCATCGTATTTGCCAACGGTCTGGAGCCGGGGGCCGGTCCGGGCTTGATCTTCCAGACCCTGCCTATCGCATTTGGCGCCATGCCCGGTGGACAGTTTTTTGGCACGCTCTTCTTTGTGCTGCTTGTGTTTGCGGCCTGGAGTTCGGCAATCTCGCTGATTGAGCCTGCCGTCGCCTGGCTGGTCGAGAACCGCAATATGACCCGGATCAGGGCAGCCGTGTGGCTGGGTTTGGTGACATGGGTTCTGGGCCTTGGAACGGTATTCTCATTCAATATCTGGTCAGATGTTAAATTTTTCGATAAGACCTTCTTTGATCTGCTCGACTACCTGACGGCCAATATCATGTTGCCTCTGGGCGGTTTGCTGATAGCGATATTCAGTGGTTGGCTGATGAAAAAGGAATCCAGCCGGGATGAGTTCGCCATGCGGCCTGCCGGTTATAGTGTCTGGTGGACGCTTATTCGATACGTTTCACCCCTGGCGGTGATCGTGGTCTTTCTCAACGCCATAGGAATACTCTGAAGGTGCCGGTTGTCAGTAAGAGCGCGTTGGTGCTGCACTCCGCACAACAGATGTATGATTTGGTCTGTGACTTCGAGGCATACCCGGATTTCCTTCCCTGGTGCAGCGACAGCCGGTTGATCTCCCGTTCGGCGGAAAAGCTGTGTGGTGAACTCGAGGTCTCGCGGGTTGGGATACGACAGCGTTTTGCCACCTGTAATTATCTGGTGGAAAACGAAAAGATGGATATTGAGCTGTTGGAAGGCCCGTTTCGCAAGCTGCATGGCGGTTGGCAGTTTACCGAGCTCCAGCCCGGGGCCTGTAAAGTGGAGCTGTTGCTGGAATTTGAGTTTGCCGGAAAGTTGATCGATGCCGCATTCGGCCGTGTTTTCAGTCAGGTTGCCAATTCCCTGGTAGATGCTTTCTGTAAACGGGCCGATGAGGTCTACGGAAATGGTGTGAAATGATATTTGAAGTTGCATTCGGCAGGCTTGAAGAACAGGCGATATTATCGATCGAATCGGCAGAGCCATTAACGGCTGAACAGGCCATTGAAGCCTCCGGTATCCTGCAGATGTTTCCAGAGATCGATCTCAAAGCAAATAAGATTGGGATCTTCGGCAAGGCAGCAAAACTCGATACGGTTCTGAGTGAAGGTGATCGGGTGGAGATCTACCGTCCATTGATCGCCGACCCGAAGGAGGCCCGCAAGAAACGCGCGGCGGAAGGCAAGGTGATGCGCAAAGGTGGTGGGGAGAAAAAGTAGAGCCTCGGTAATGTGACTGGCTGTTAGTGAACACCGATCACCAATGATAAACGTATAACGGCAATCATGTTTTTTCGAGCCCGAGCCCTATCGGATTTGGCGATCCCCAGGGTCTGATCTACTCATCTTCGCCGAGTCCCAGCGAGTACCAGAGTCTTTCCAATATACCCAGATCACCATCGTAATCGGGTACATTGACAAGCAGCTCTTTTTTCTCCAGATTGGAATCGCTGTCACTGGCGGGCTCGATATCTCCACCGAAACGAGACAGTCGGTCACCCTCGAAGTAGAGGCTGTAATGCTTGATCTCCATCGGTTCGTTACGTCGTTTGACGGTGAACAGATAGTCCCAGCGCTGTTGATGGAAGACATCGATCAACATCGGTGTGCCGAGGGCGTATCGCACCTGGCGTTTACTCATGCCGGGCTCCAGTAAGGCAACCATCTCAGGCGTGACGATGTTCCCTTGCTCGATGTCCGGCGAGTGGACCAGAGAGAAGTCCTCCCAGGAGCTGCAGCCAGTGAGCATGGGCAGGAGTGAGAAAATGATGATGAGAATCTTTTTCATTACGAGTACAATCCGAAAGCAGCCATAATATTAACGCATTCACAGCGAATCAGCAGCCCTGTTTTTTTTAGGCTGGAGAACTTGGATGGATAACCAGGATATACGTAAAGCCGGTCTCAAAGTCACGCTCCCCAGGGTCAAGATCCTGGAGCTGCTTGAAAACTGCGATCAACGACATGTCAGTGCTGAAGATGTCTATAAGCTACTCCTGGACAATGGAGAGGAGATCGGCCTGGCCACTGTCTATAGGGTTTTGACCCAATTCGAGAGCGCGGGTTTGGTCACACGTCACAATTTCGAGGGCGGCCATGCGGTGTTCGAGCTCGAGCGGGGCGGCCATCATGATCACATGGTCTGCGTGGTCTGTGGCAAAGTCGAGGAGTTTATCGATCCTACCATTGAGAAGAGACAGCACGAAATAGCCAAAAAACATGGCTTCGAGATGGTGGATCACTCGCTGATCATCTATGGGCACTGCGGCAATCCCAAATGTAATGTGGGTTGAGTGCTGACCGGCTTCAGTTAGTTTGGACCTGATGCCATGTTTATCATCTCCTGGGCATGTGCCAGTGTCTGTTCCGTGATCTGAACGCCGCCAAGCATTCGTGCGATCTCCTGAATCCGCTCCTCCTCCTGGAGTTTGGCAATCGCTGTCCAGGTGGTCTTTTTTTGGGTTGTCTTCAGCACCTGGAAATGATGCATGGCCTGGGCGGCAACCTGTGGCAGATGGGTAACACAGAGGATTTGCCGATTGCCGGCAAGGGCGCGTAACATCTGACCAACGATTTCGGCCACCCCACCACCGATGCCCACATCCACCTCATCGAACACCAGGGTGGGGGTTGAGCCGCAGCGGATGGTGGCAACCTGAATGGCGAGACTGATCCGGGAAAGTTCGCCGCCTGATGCGACTTTGCTCAATGGCTGAAGAGGCATGCCCGGATTGGCGGATACCATAAACTCCACCTGTTCGAATCCGTCGGCGGTGGCCTGGTCTTGCTGCAGTTCACGCAGCGAGACCTTAAACTTACCCCCGGGCATCCCCAGTTTTTGCATCGCCTGGGTGATCTCGCCGCTGAGGCGTTGCGCCACATCTTTGCGTTTTACGCTGAGTTCTCTCCCCAGTTCCAGATAGGCGGCGCGTTGTTGATCCACAATCCGCGTCAGTTCCGCCAATTCAACCTCACTGTTTTCCAGTGATTTCAGGTCCTTCTCGATATCAGACAGTTTGTCTGTCAACTGCTGCGGTTTGACGCGATATTTACGCGCCATGTCGTGAATCGCGCTCAATCGTTCCTCCAACTGCTGCAGGCCTGCGGAATCGTGCTCCATATCGTTCAGATAATTTCGCAGAGACGCCAGGGTTTCATCCACCTGGATCAAGGCACTGTCAAGCAACTGTTGTGGTTCGCTGAGGGTCTCGTCGAGCTGCGTCGCTTCGGAGAGACGCTCCACATAGCTGGAGAGTCTGCTGCGCATGGCCAGCTGCTCATCATCCAATCCATTGATGATCACCCTGCAGGTATCACCCAATTGCTCCTGATGGCTCAGTCGTTTGTGCTCATGCTCCAGGTTGAGCCATTCGTCGCGTGAGAGATTGAGACTGTTCAATTCATTGGCCTGATATCTAAGCAGATCCATGCGGGAAGCCCGCTCCTCTGCCGCGTCGGTCAGACTCTCTAATTTGTTCAATTCCGATTGATAGCGCCGATACTGCTGCGCGAGTTGTTGCGCCGGTTCGAGAAGCCCGCCATAGGCATCCAGCAATCTGCGCTGATGGCTGTTCTTGAGCAGGGATTGGTGGGCGTGCTGTCCGTGAATCTCCACTAAATGGGAACCCAGTTCCTGTAACTGTTGCAGGGGAACATTGCGGCCGTTGATATAGGCCTTGGAACGACCCTGCCGATTGAGGCTACGGCGCAAGATACACTCATCCGCCTCGTCAAGCTCCTGATGCTTCAGCCATTCGGATGCCTCCGGAAGATTTTTCAAGTCAAAGACGGCAGTAACTTCAGTGCGGTCGCTGTCGGCCCTGATCAGGCTGTTGTCGGCACGTTCGCCAAGCGCCAGCCCCAATGCATCGATTAAAATGGACTTCCCGGCCCCCGTTTCGCCGGTAAGCGCGGTCAAGCCATCCAGCAGTTCGAGCTCCATACTGGATACTATCGCCAGATTGTGTACCTGTATCTCAATCAGCATCGATTGTTTTTCGGATTTTCCGACCAGCCCAATTTGGCGCGCAGAATACTGTAATAGTCGTAGCCCTGTGGATGAATCAGACGCACCTGGTGCACAGCCTTGCGGATCTTTATCACCTCTCCGGGCATTGCAGGGAAGGTAGCCTGACCGTCACAGGTAATCTGCACATCCTCAGCGTGAGCCGGGTGGAGATGAATTTCAATCGTACTGTCACCATCCACCACAATCGGGCGATTACTCAGAGTGTGGGGACAGATGGGCACCATCACCACGGCATTCAACGTGGGATAGAGCAGAGGGCCGCCACCGGAGAGGGCATAGGCCGTGGATCCGGTCGGGGTGGAAACGATCAGTCCGTCGGAGCGCTGGTCGTTGACCAGTTGATCATCCACGTAGGTCTCGAATTCAATCATACGGGCAATATTCCACTTGTGCAGTACCACATCATTGAGCGCAAGGATATTTTGATGGGGTGAGGATTCATCGCCCATGCTGACTTCCAGCAGGAAGCGGCACTCCTGCTCATATTGACCGTTAAGAATCTCCTCAAGCTTGGCTGTCATCTGGTCGGGTGACAAGTCAACCAAAAAACCGAGCCGGCCCAGATTGATACCCAGGATGGGAATATTCTGACTGGCGAGTACCCGGGCTGCATGCAGCAGCGTACCGTCACCACCGACGACGATGACAAGATCACTGTGGCTTGCCAGTTCAATTTGAGGGACGCTGGTGAGCGGTTTCCCCTTCAGAAGGCGGCAGGTGGCCTCTTCGAATATAACCTCCTTGTTCTGGGATAGTAGAAACTCATACAGCGTAAGCAGCGTCTCTTTTACCGTGGGGTCGCCATGCTTGCCGATTAATCCAATCTTTTGGAAGCGTGTGTATCTGCTATCTGACATCGGAAAAATATCGTGTAAAGCTTGACCGGTACGGATTTGGCATAGGGATACGCAACGTTAGCATGCCGATAGGGGCAATCCAAGCATCCCATATCCGGCATCGCAATGCTTGACTACCCAGATGTGAGTTGCTAATTTCCTTATCAATTGGCACTCATTTGGATAGAGTGCTAACAACGGTTTCGGAGATTCCCATAGGTGGCAAACAAATCGGTCAGTGATAGCGTTGTCAACGAGCGTGCCCAGCACTTCCTCAAGGCGCTGATCGAGCGCTATATCCGCGATGGCCAGCCTGTGGGTTCCCGCACCCTGGCGAAAGATACCGGTCTTGATCTCAGTCCCGCCACGATCCGCAATGTGATGGCCGACCTGGAAGATTTGGGTCTGGTCTCCTCTCCCCACACCTCTGCAGGCAGGGTACCCACAATAACCGGTTATCGGATGTTCATCGACTCGTTGTTGACGGTACAAAATCTTAATAATCAAGAGGTTGAGAGGATACGAAAGGAACTTATGGTGGGAGGGGAAGAGAGTAGTGATGTCTTGAAATCCGCCTCCAAACTCCTCTCCGGCGTCACCCATATGGCAGGCGTGGTGACCCTGATCCGCAAGGACAAGAACAACTTTCGCCAGATTGAGTTTCTTCCTCTCTCCGATCGCCGGGTACTTGCCATACTTGTCACCGAAGACGGTGAGGTACACAACCGGATTCTGCATACTCACCGTGACTTCATACGCGCAGAACTCGATCAGGCTGCCAATTTCCTCAACAAATCCTTCGCCGGATACGAGATGGAACTTGTGCGTCAGCGGGTACTACAGCAACTAAACGATGCTCGAGACCATTTTGACCAGGTCATGACCCAGGCACTGACCATGGCGGGTGAGATGGTCAATGCCAGCGAAACCAAAGAGGACTGTGTCATCGCCGGCCAGACAAACTTGATGGAGTTTGCCGAACTATCCGGTCTCGAACAGCTACGGAAGCTGTTCGATGCCTTTACAGAAAAGAGAGAGATTTTACATCTGCTGGATCAGTTCCTGGATGCCGAAGGAGTGCAGATCTTCATCGGTGAGGAGTCTGGGTATCAACTGCTCAATGGGTGTTCAGTGGTCACCGCTCCCTACCAAGTCAATGAAGAGGTGGTCGGTGTATTGGGTGTTATCGGACCTACCCGCATGAATTACGAGCGTGTCATTCCGGTGGTGGATATCACGGCAAAAATTCTCGGTGCCGTATTGAAAAAACACTGATCATCCCCATTTACAGAGGATTGTACGCCGTAGGGCGTAATCCTGTTCCATCTATAATAGAGGTCAAACGAAGTGATTGAAAAGGATCAAGCGCAAAATCAAGCAGAAGCCGTAGATGAGACGGAAGCAGCTGAAGCTGAACCGGAAAGCGAGCATGAGACAACCGAAGAAGTAGATAACTCTCAAGAGGAACAGCAAGAGCTGACCAAACTGCTGGAAGATGCGCGGGCCAAGGCGGATGATCACTGGGATCAGCTGATGAGAACCCGTGCGGAACTGGAAAACATCCGCAAGCGTAACCAGCGGGACCTGGAAAATGCGCATAAATTTGCGCTGGAGAAATTCTCCATGGATCTACTTCAGGTGTGGGACAGTCTTGAGTTGGGCCATCAAGCCGCCCAGGATGAGCTGGTCGATGTGGACAAACTTCGTGAAGGCACCGAACTGACCCTGAAACTCCTGGTTGATGTCATGCAAAAGCATGGTATCGAGCAGGTTGATCCTGATGGTGAGCCGTTCAATCCGGAATTTCATCAGGCGATGTCGATACAGGAGCGCGATGATGTTGCACCCAATACCGTGGTGGCCGTGGTGCAAAAAGGATATCTGCTGAACAGCCGTTTGCTGCGTCCGGCGATGGTGATGGTCTCCAAAGCCGGATCTGGGGCGGCGATAGACGAAGAGGCTTGAATCGAGGCTACTTGACCCCACATTAGGGACAGTCAGCAAAGAATTACATATTTTCAATACAAGATTTCGGAGACACAAACATCATGGGTAAGATCATCGGTATCGATCTGGGAACCACCAACTCCTGCGTAGCAGTGATGGAGGGGAGTTCCACGAAAGTGATTGAAAACAGCGAGGGTGACCGCACCACGCCTTCCATTATTGCCTATGCCAATGATGGTGAGATCCTGGTCGGCCAGTCCGCCAAGCGTCAGGCTGTGACTAATCCGCAAAATACCCTGTTTGCCATTAAGCGTCTGATTGGAAGGATGTTTAACGATGATGTGGTGCAGCGCGATGTGGACATGGTGCCCTACAAAATTGTCAAGGCGGACAATGGTGACGCCTGGGTTGAGGTGAATGGCAAGAAGATGGCGCCGCCGGAGATCTCCGCCAAGATCCTGCAGAAGATGAAAAAGACCGCTGAGGACTACCTGGGTGAAGAGGTGAAAGAGGCGGTTATCACTGTGCCGGCTTATTTCAACGATTCCCAGCGTCAGGCTACCAAGGATGCCGGTCGTATCGCCGGCCTTGATGTGAAACGCATCATCAATGAACCGACAGCCGCGGCGCTGGCCTACGGCATGGACAAAAAGCGGGGTGATCAGACCCTGGCGGTCTATGACCTGGGCGGCGGTACCTTCGATATCTCTATCATTGAAATCGCAGAAATCGATGGCGAGCATCAATTCGAGGTACTCTCCACCAATGGTGACACCTTCCTCGGTGGTGAAGATTTCGATATGCGCGTCATCGACTACCTGGTGGATGAGTTCAAGAAAGATCAGGGTTTTGATCTGCGGAACGATCCCCTGGCGCTGCAGCGCCTGAAAGAGGCGGCTGAGAAGGCCAAGATCGAGCTGTCATCCAGCCAGCAGACAGATATCAACCTGCCCTATATCACGGCAGATGCAAGTGGTCCCAAGCATCTGAACCTCAAGCTGAACCGCTCAAAGCTGGAATCGCTGGTGGAAGATCTGGTGACACGCACCATCGAACCCTGCAAGATTGCCCTGAAGGACGCCGGGATTACAGCCTCCAAGATTGATGAGGTGATCCTGGTCGGTGGTCAGACCCGGATGCCTAAGGTGCAAGAGGCGGTGAAGGCGTTCTTTGATAAAGAACCTCGCAAGGATGTCAACCCGGATGAGGCTGTCGCCATTGGCGCCGCGATACAAGGCGGTGTACTGGGCGGTGATGTCAAAGATGTACTACTTCTTGATGTGACTCCGCTCTCCCTCGGTATCGAAACCCTGGGCGGCGTGATGACCAGGCTGATTGAGAAGAACACTACCATTCCCACCAGCGCCTCGCAGGTATTCTCCACGGCGGACGACAATCAGACGGCGGTAACCGTGCATGTATTGCAGGGTGAACGCGAACAGGCGGGGGCCAATAAATCCCTGGGACGCTTCGATCTGAGCGATATCCCGCCTGCACCGAGAGGGGTACCGCAGATCGAAGTCAGCTTCGACATCGATGCCAACGGCATTCTCAATGTCTCCGCCAAGGACAAGGCGACCGGCAAGGAACAGTCGATCGTCATCAAGGCCTCTTCCGGGCTGAGTGACGATGAAGTCGATCGTATGGTCAAGGATGCTGAAGCCCATGCGGATGAGGACCGTAAGTTCCACGAACTGATCGGCGCCCGCAACCAGGCGGATACTATGATTCACGCCACCAAGAAATCGATGGAAGAGCTGGGCGATGATAAGCTTGAAGCCGGTGAAAAGGAAGCGATCGAGGGTGCAATCAAGGATCTCGAAGAGGTCATGAAAGGCGATGACAAGGATGCCATCGAAGCGAAAACCAAGGTGCTGGCGGAAGCCTCTGGTAAGATGGCGGAGCGGCTCTACGCCCAGAAGGGTGCAGAGGGTGAAGCCGCGGCCGCTGACGCGGGTGCGTCTGGTGCGGAAGCATCCTCTGATGCTGCCGGGGATGACGTTGTCGACGCTGAGTTCGAAGAGGTTAAGGACAACAAAAACTAATCAAGGATTCCAGTCCTGCAAACCGTGCATCGGCAGCCCTGCCGATGTGCGGTTTTGGCGTTATACGGGCATGAAACTAGCGCCTGTTGAATGAGTGTTGACAGGCCCTATTCAGACAGCTGGACAAATGATGTATCTCAACAAATAACAGTAGTAAAAGATAAAAAACCATGGCTAAACGTGATTATTACGAAGTTTTAGGCGTCAACAAGAATGCCAGTGAGGCCGATATCAAAAAGGCCTATAGACGCCTTGCCATGAAATTTCATCCGGACCGGAACACCGGGGATGCCGCTGTCGAAGCAGAAGAGAAATTCAAAGAGGCCAAGGAAGCCTACGAAGTATTGACCGATGCGCAAAAGCGCGCGACCTACGACCAGTTCGGACACGCCGGTGTCGATCCCAGCATGGGTGGCGGTTTTGGTGGCGGCAGCGCCAATTTCTCAGATATCTTCGGTGATGTATTCGGCGACATCTTTGGCGGGGGACGTGGCGGCGGTGGCGGCTCTCGCGTGCATCGCGGCGCCGATCTGCGTTACAACCTGCAACTTTCACTGGAAGATGCAGTCGCTGGAACAACGGTCAAGATTAGGGTGCCGACTCTGGTGAAGTGTGATGTTTGCGCTGGTAGCGGTGCCCGGAAAGGGACTACCCCAAAGACCTGCGATACCTGCGGCGGCCATGGTCAGGTACGCATGCAGCAGGGATTCTTCTCAGTTCAACAGACCTGTCCACGCTGTCATGGTAAAGGAACCATGATCGAGGATCCCTGCCCTAACTGCCATGGGCAGGGGCGCGTACAGGAGCACAAGACTCTGTCGGTCAAGGTGCCGCCCGGCGTCGATTCCGGTGACCGTATTCGCCTGGCCGGTGAAGGTGAGGCTGGGGAGCATGGTGGTCCACCCGGTGATCTTTATGTACAGGTCGCCGTGAAGCCTCACGAAATTTTCAGCCGCGAGGATAATCATCTCTACTGTGAAGTGCCGATAAGCTTCGCTGTGGCCGCCCTGGGTGGTGAGCTGGAGGTGCCCACACTGGATGGTAAGGTGATCCTGAAGATTCCCGCAGGGACACAGACCGGCCGCCTGTTCCGGATGCGCGGCAAGGGTGTCAAGCCGGTTCGTGGTGGCCCCATGGGTGATCTGATGTGCAGGGTGCTGGTCGAGACACCGATCAAACTGACTGCCGAACAGGAGGACCTGATCAAGCGACTCGACGAATCCATGAAAAAGGGTGGTGCGAAGCATAGCCCTCATTCCACCAGCTGGGTTGATGGAGTGAAAAAGTTCTTTGAAAATATGGGCTTTTAAAGCAAATCTAGAAGGGGCGCATCGGATGACAAGAATCGCAGTGGTTGGCGCGGCGGGACGCATGGGCAGATCCCTGGTAACGGCGGTTAGCGAAACTGAGGGATTGGTTCTGGGAGCTGCGACGGAGCGCAAAGGGAGCCAGCTGATCGGCCAGGATGCAGGTGAACTGGCGGGTATCGGTCATCTTAATGTCTCCCTGGAAACAGATTTGAAAGCGGTCGTTGACGATTTCGACGTGCTGATCGACTTTACCACTCCCACCGCTACCATGGCCCATCTGGCGATCTGCCGCGAAGCGGGCAAGCATATGGTGATCGGCACCACTGGCCTGAATGAGGCAGAAAAGCAGGCATTGCAGGATGGGGCCGATGGTATTGCGATCGTGTTCGCACCCAATATGAGTGTTGGAGTCAACCTCAGCTTCAAGCTGGTCGAAATGGCGGCCAGGGTTTTGGGCGATGAGGCGGATGTGGAGATTATCGAGGCCCACCACCGGCACAAGGTCGATGCACCTTCCGGTACGGCACTGAGATTGGGTGAAGTGATTGCGGATACCCTTGGTCGGGATTTAAGTGAGTGTGCCGTCTATGGTCGGGAGGGAAAGACCGGTCCTCGGGATGGCAAGACTATCGGCTTCGAGACCATCCGCGCAGGGGACGTGGTCGGTGAACACAGCGTCTGGTTCGCCATGGAGGGAGAACGGGTGGAAGTGGTGCATAAGGCATCAAGTCGGATGAATTTCGCCCGCGGCGCCATCCGGGCTGCCGGATGGGTGGTAGGCAAGGAGAAGGGACTGTTCGACATGCAGGATGTGTTGAGCCTGAAATAGTTTGTGGGAATGAAGAGCATACACAGTCTCGGTATCTTACTGGTCATTGTCAGTTTCCTGTCTGTCGGTTGCAGTGAAACTCCTTTGAGTCCGGAGGAACAGCTCCGAAATCTCATCAGTGAGGCTGAAACCTATCTCGAATCGCGGGATCTCTCCTCAGCAATGGCCTTTGTCGATCCGGCTTATAGGGATGAGAGCGGACGGGATTTCAGGGGGCTGAAGGCAACGCTGCTGGGCTATTTCATGCGTCACAAATCGATTCACATTATATCAACGATTGATCAGATCGATTTACGCTCCGAGAATGAGGCCGAAGTTGTGCTCTTTGCCGGACTTGCCGGGTCTCCACAGGAGACGGATATGACGCTCTCCCAATGGCGCGGGGAGCTGCTGCGTTTACAACTCATGTTTACTCGTAGTGATGATGACTGGCGTTTGCAGAAGGCGCAGTGGCGCCGCGCCACACCACAGGATTTTGCTCTCTAGGACCATTCGGTTCAACGGATCTCACAAAATTTCGATACTTAAGCTCCGCCGGCGAAGCAATTTATCGATAGACCGGAATACCACCTTCTCCTTCGCTCGAGGGGAAAGGAAAAACGGGCCAAGAAGGGTGGGGTGTCCTAAACCTGGCCCGGAACCTGCATTTATCTTGTCGACTGAAAGCGACAACAACAGGTTTAGCCATGGTACAGATAGCACTCATGCCCCAGATTCAGGGGGATAAGCTCAAATCCGCAATCCCTGCAGAAGGGGGCGATCTTGTCACACAGATCAGTGCAAATGGGGAGATTATAGGGGCTACATTCGACCAGGCCCTACAGGAAATGCTGATGGCTCAGGGTGAACAGGGCGTTCTGTTTCTCTCGCTGGCGACGTCAACAGCAGATCCCCTTCAACCACAGACTATAACGCCTCGGGATGGCGGGGTTTTGCCGCTGCAACTCCAGTTGGACGGCAAGCCTTTGCCGCTTCTGATATCCCAACAGCAGGCTGCATTGACCGAACCGGTGCTAGACGGTGCAGTACAACTGAAGCCGCTTCAGTCACAACCACAATTGATGCAACCAGAATTCCTGATCCAGCGACTGATCGAAAACGGTCAATCTCAGCCACTGAAACTGCAGCTGCGTGAATTGGGTGCGCAGCTGTTGGAATCCGGACGACCTGTTGAGAGCGCCGGTCAGCTGTCCGCACTTTCACTGCAACTGCCGGTCAACTCATCCACAGGTATGCGGCCATCTATCGTCATGCCTCTGGATATTCCCGTCGGTCAGGCGGGATGGGACAGAGCGGTGGGAGAGCGAATCCAGTGGATGGTCGGTCAGAACATCCAACAGGCGGAAATCAAGTTGAATCCACCCCATCTTGGGCCGCTGGAGATAAAGATATCACTACAGAATGATCAGACCAGCGTCACCTTTGTCGCCTCTCAAGCCCCTACGCGAGAAGCCCTCGAGGCATCGATTCCGCGACTACGGGAGCTGTTTGGTGAAATCAATCTCAATCTCGCCAATGTGGATGTGGGACAGCAGCAGGCAGGTGAATCGGCCCATGACAGGAGAGCCGGATCTGGCAGTAACGGTACGATTGGCAGTGATTCGTTAAGCCCTGACCAGACTCGGGAACAAGGCCAAACATGGATAATGGGTGGTGATGGCCTTTTGGATACCTACGCCTAGCATCTACCCTCTGCCCATCTACCGACGACGAATTCCTCTGTTGTGAGGATATTCGCGGTTATGCTGTGACAAAAACAGGATACGAACCGTGTTATCTCCAGGATATTCCCTCAATATCGCTATTTGATAGGTTATCAATCCAATCAAAGGGGGGAGAGGTCCGTGAAAATATGAAAACAGCCGCATCTACACCCCTGTTCTTACATTTTGGCTATTTCAAACTGGACTGCAGTAGGCGAGAATGGGTGACTGAGAGGAGGAACTACGGAACGTCTGATGCGATTCATAAAACTCTTTATAGTCATACTGATCATGATGCTGGGTGCAGTCTTCACTGTACTCAACGCCGACCCTGTAGAAATTAATTACTATTTTGGTCATCGGGACCTCCCTTTGTCGTTGATACTGACCATCGCCTTGGGACTGGGTGTGATTTTGGGTGTCCTGGCCGGAATGGGTAGAGTATTGGGTCTTAAGCGGGAAATACACTCTCTTAAAAGGCGCAGTCAAATGGTGAGTGAAGAGGTCAACAACCTTCGCGCCTTACCCTTGAAGGAGCAGTGAGGGTTGCAATGTACTTTACATGCTATGTCTTAACCCAAGCAGTAACCCATTATCGGCATTACGCTGCCGGTGTGGTTGTTGAGGTGTCAGGTGATTGAGCTGCTGCTCTTGTTGCTGCCTGTAGCCGCTGCCTCCGGTTGGTATACGGCACGGCGCGGCATGCCCAGAAAAAAACAGAAGCAGCAACCGCAGATCGCGCCGGTCTATTTCAAAGGTCTCAATTATCTGCTGAACGAACAGCCCGATAAGGCAATCGATCTGTTCATCGAATTGCTGGATGTGGACAGCGATACGGTAGAGACCCATCTTGCCTTGGGTAACCTGTTTCGTCGGCGGGGTGAAGTGGATCGAGCCATCCGTATTCATCAAAACCTGATAGCCAGGCCCAGTTTGAATCGCGAACAGCGAGCACAGGCCTTGCTTGAATTGGGTCAAGACTATATGCGGGCAGGCCTGTTCGATCGTGCCGAAAACCTGTTCCTCGAATTAACCGAACTCAAAATCTACAACGAGCAGGCCTATATCTATCTATTGGAGATCTATCAACAGGAGAAAGAGTGGCAACGATGCCTTGATGTTGCTGATAAGATCTCTGTATCCCACTTTCCCTCTCTACCGAATGCGGTTGCCCACTTCTATTGTGAATTGGCTGAGCAGATGTTGAGCCAGCAGAATATCTCCGCAGCGGAGGGTTATCTCAAGCGTGCTCAACAGGTTCAACGAAACAATGTGCGCGCTTTACTTTTACAGGCCGAGATCGATTATACCCGGGGTGATTGTCGATCGGTGGTAAAGTTGCTGCAGCAGGTCGAGGAGAACGAACCCATCTATCTTTCCGAGGTTCTGCCCAGGCTTGTCGAATGCTATAAGCAACTCGGCAGACAGCATGAATTGTTCGAATACCTGCAACAGTTGTATCAACGTCACCACTGCACGGAAGCAATGATGATTCTCTCCGAGATGATTGTCGAAAAAGAGGGTGAGAGTGCGGCTGTGGATGCGATGCTCAGACATCTGGAAGAGGCACCTGATCTAAAAGGCCTGGAACGTTTAGTGAGACTGAATCTGCAGCGAAGCGAGGAGAGTCCCAAGGAGGCTTTGGAGGTCCTGTTGATATCAGTGATGAAACTATTGGAAAAACAACCGGCCTATCAGTGTGATCACTGTGGCTTCACGGCAAAAAAACTGCATTGGCACTGTCCCAGCTGCAAGAGATGGGGCGAAATAAAACCCCAGCAGGGGCTGACGCGCAGCTTTAAGGCCAACGCAGTGACATGACAATCGATCCGAATCCACGGATCCCGCATAAAGATAGAAGGTGGAATATACATGAACAGCAGTGATTCCAGGGTCATTGTGGCACTCGACTATTCGGGGCAGGATAGGGCTCTGGCTCTTGTCGATCGCTTGGATCCCTCACTCTGCCGACTCAAGGTGGGTAAGGAGATGTTTACACGCATCGGTCCCTCTTTCATCGAGGTGTTGAGGGGGCGTGGTTATGAGGTCTTTCTCGATCTGAAGTTTCATGATATTCCAAATACTGTGGCGGCAGCCTGTGATGCGGCAGCCGATCTTGGTGTGTGGATGATGAATTTACATGCGTCTGGTGGCCGCAGAATGATGGAGGCGGCCAGGGAACGTCTGGAGTCCAGAAGTAATCGTCCACTCCTGATTGCGGTTACCATTCTTACCAGTTTGACCGGGGAGGAGATTCATGAGGTCGGTTTTTCAGGCGATCCCGCAGATAATGTCTCACGCCTGGCGAAGCTGACACAACAGTCTGGGTTGGATGGTGTTGTCTGTTCTCCCCGGGAAGCTGGAATGCTGCGTGGGGATCTGGGGCATGATTTTCTCCTCGTCACTCCCGGTGTCCGCCCCAAGCAAGCGACCCAGGACGATCAACGGCGCGTGATGACTCCCGCGGACGCGATAAACGCCGGATCGAGTTATCTGGTGGTGGGCAGGCCGATTACCGCCGCTGCCGATCCCATCAAGGCACTGCAATCGATCAATCTGGAGATTGCAGCCAACCTGTGAATGTCCGATGACTGGGGCCTATTGAATAGTGTTAAGAGACCCTAGGTTGCTCAGTTTCATATTTATATGGAACCCTTTCAAAGAACCTCTATGTTAGGATGCCTTGTACCATATTGAATATGGTGGTTCATCTGAACGCGGGTAATTGAATGGCACGTTTTATATAAGGACCTATAGGAGTGGTAATGAAAAAGATACGCAAGGCGGTTTTTCCTGTTGCTGGGATGGGCACCCGTTTTTTACCCGCGACCAAGGCCAACCCCAAAGAGATGCTGCCGATAGTCGACAAGCCTCTGATTCAATATGCCGCTGAGGAGGCGGAGGAGGCAGGCGTAACATCTCTGGTATTTGTCACAGGCAGGAACAAGCGCTCCATTCCCGATCACTTCGACAAGGCGTATGAGTTGGAGAGTGAACTGCAGGAGGCAGGGAAGACCACGCTGTTACAGAAGGTGCAAAATGTCCTGCCAGTGGATGTGAGCTGCATCTATCTCAGACAGGCGGAGGCCCTTGGGCTTGGGCATGCGGTGTTGTGTGCAGAACCGGTGGTAGCGGATGAGCCATTTGCGGTCATCCTTGCAGATGACCTGATCCGTGGCGAAGATGGTGTTGGTGCTATCGCACAGATGGCCAAGGTTTATGAACGTTACCAATGTAGTGTGATACTGGTTGAAGAGGTACCACAAGAGGAGACTGGCAAATACGGTATCGTGGAAGTGGAGAATGATGATGGTGAGACCGCAATCATGACCTCCATTGTGGAAAAGCCAAAACCGGAGGATGCGCCATCCAACCTTGCAGTGGTCGGCCGCTATATCCTCACGCCTCGCATCTTCGAGCTGATCAAGGAGACTGGACGGGGCGCCGGAGGCGAAATCCAGCTGACTGACGCCATTGCCGAGTTGTTGAAATACGAAAAGGTTCGGGTCTATCGGGTGAAAGGCAAGCGCTATGACTGCGGAAGTAAGCTCGGTTATCTTGAGGCGACTGTCGAATATGGCTTGTCACATCAGGAGCTTGGTGATGATTTTCGTCAATATCTCAATGAGTTATCAAAAGAATTGTAAAAAAAAGGCCGCCTTGCAGCGGCCATTTCTCTAGCTGGTACTCCCTAGGGGATTCGAACCCCTGTTACCGGCGTGAGAGGCCAGCGTCCTAACCACTAGACGAAGGGAGCAGTTTCTCACGAAAGGCGGTATTATACTGACTTGGTTGCCAGGCTCAATCACCTGGTTAAAAAAATAGTTCAGTGGTCGTACCCTTGAAACAAGCTGCCAAGTGGCTGAAATCAAAGTTCTCCGGATTGATCAGCAATTCCACTCTCCCTGCCGGATCGGATAGAAGAGGCTCAGCGATGCCTACCGTCATTGCGCGGGATGATCACACTATCTCCCGTGCGAATATCAGCCGAAACGCGATAAGAGTCCTCACGAAGTTAAAAAGTGCCGGTTACGAGGCTTACCTGGTGGGTGGGGGTGTGCGTGATCTGCTGCTTGGCCGGGAACCCAAGGATTTCGACGTAGCTACCAGCGCCCTGCCGGAGGAGGTCAAGTCGGTTTTTAAAAACTGTCGGTTGATTGGCAGACGTTTTCGTCTGGCCCACGTCTACTTCGGTCGGGAGATCATCGAAGTGGCAACATTTCGCAGTAACCAGCAGCCTTCTCAGGATGGAGAGCGCCAGTTAGAGAACGGTATGATATTGCGTGACAATGTCTACGGCACCCTTGATGAGGACGCCCAGCGACGGGATTTCACCATCAATGCACTCTACTATGATGTGGGTGATTTTACGGTGATAGATTTCGCCGATGGCATGTCGGATCTTCAACATGGAGTGATACGTCTGCTGGGTGATGTGGAGAGTCGTTTCAGGGAAGATCCGGTACGTCTGCTGCGAGCTGTGCGATTTGCCGCCAAACTGGGATTTATCGTCGATCCGGCAACTGAATCCCCAATGCAAAGATTGGCACCACTGCTTAAGGATGTACCCTCAGCCAGGCTCTATGAAGAGGTGTTGAAACTCTTTCTCGGTGGTTCAGCGTTGGAATCCTTTGAGAAGCTACGCCACTACGGACTGTTTGGGCAACTCTTTCCAGCGACCGAAGAAGCGCTTTCCCACGAAGATCACGATTTTCCCATTACCTTCGTCAATCGGGGGTTGAACAATACCGATACGCGTTTACAACAGGATAAATCTGTCACCCCGGCCTTCCTTTTTGCGGTGCTGTTATGGGAACCGGTAAGACTTGGCTACGAGGCGCTGCTGGCACAGGATGTTCAACCTGTGGAGGCACTGCAGACAGTGGCCAACGATGTCTTGAGTGACCAGCTCAAGCATGTATCCATACCCAAGCGATTCAGTTATCCGATGCGCGATATCTGGCAATTGCAACCACGCTTTGAGCAACGCCAGGGAAAAAGACCCTATCGTCTTTTAAGCCATCCCAGATTTCGTGCGGCATATGATTTTCTCCTGCTCCGCGCCGAGGCGGGTGAAGTTGAACTCGAACTCTCCAATTGGTGGACTGAATTCCAACGTGCCAATAGTCAACAAAAGCAAAGTATGACCGAGCAGGGTCGGCGTGGCAGAAGACGTCACAGGAAAAGGCGATCCAGTAAAAACAAGAGCAACAAACCGGGCGATGAGTAAGGGCCAATCAGTAATTGCCTATATAGGTTTGGGCAGTAATCTGGACAATCCCACGCAACAGGTTGAGATTGCACTGCGGGAACTCACTGCATTAAAGCACTCGACCTTGCTTGCGCAATCATCATTGTATAAAACACGACCGATTGGTCCACAGAACCAGCCATACTACATCAATGCAGTCGCTTCGTTGGCAACCACACTGGATGCCGAAGAACTGCTGGATCAACTGCAGGCGATTGAACAGACCCATCGACGGGTTCGTGGAACTGAGCGCTGGGGACCGCGTACCCTCGACCTCGATTTGTTGATATTCGGCGAGGCGATGATCGATACACCTCGCCTGAGGGTCCCCCATCCTGAGATGGCTGACAGGGCCTTTGTCCTGTGGCCGTTAAGTGAGATAGCCCCGATCGGTATGGACATACCTGGCATGGGTAGGTTGCAGGATATGTTGCGGATACTGTCGGGAGAGGGTATTGAACGATTGGATTGAAAAGCCAAATTTCATTGTTGTTGAAGGGCCGATCGGAGTTGGAAAGACCAGCCTGGTACATCGGCTGGCAAACCATTTTGGCAGTGACATGTTACTTGAAGGGGCGGAAGAGAATCCTTTTCTGCATCGTTTCTACAAAAATCCGCGGGAAGCCGCATTACCGGCGCAACTCTTTTTTCTGTTTCAGCGCAGTCGTCAATGGAATAATTTGTCACAGGGCGATTTGTTCCGGCAATACTTGATCGCAGATTTTATGCTTGAAAAGGATCGCCTTTTCGCACAAATCAATCTTGACCACGATGAGCTGCAACTCTATGAGCAGGTATATGAGCGACTGACACTGGAGGCGCCGCCACCTGAACTGGTCGTCTATCTTCAGGCGCCTGTTGATGTGCTGATGAAGCGTATCAAACAGCGCGCCAGGCCAGTGGAACAAAAAATCGAGTCCGGTTATTTACAACAACTGTGTGATGCCTATGCCGATTTCTTCCACTATTACGATCGTTCACCGATACTGATCGTAAATGCTGCCGAGATCAATCCACTGCAAAATGAGGAACACTTTCAATTGCTGCTGCAGCATATCTGTGAAAGGGGTGCGGATAGGCGCCGCTATTTGAATCTTACCGGCTTTTCCCTCTGAACCAGGGCTGTTGGATCCCAGTTGACAAGCCCTGGGGATAGTCCCACTGCAAACACTTCACGAACAGTGCCAACAAACTATATACTGAATTCGACTGCCTGGTTATCACAGATCTTAAGTGTTGAGACACTCAACATTATAGTGATTGTTGGTGTTGACGTACCTATAATTCTAGGGCCGATTGTATTAGTGTTTACAGGCCCTGGTACGAGCCAGTTTTGAGTGAGCTTAGCGAGACAATATGAGCAAAAAAAATATAACCGTCAGAAGTTTGCTGGAGATGAAATCTGCCGGTGAGAAGATCTGTGTATTGACCAGCTACGATGCCAGCTTCACCCGTCTTATTGAAGATGCGGGAGTCGAGGTGATTCTCGTCGGTGATTCTCTCGGTATGGTGATCCAGGGGCAAGAGAGTACCCTGCCGGTGACCTTGGATGAGATGATCTACCATACACGCAATGCGGCAAGAGCCAGGGAAAACTCCCTGCTGGTGGCAGATATGCCATTCATGAGTTATCGCTCTCCGAGTTTGGCCATGGAATCCGCGGGCAGGCTGATGAAGGAGGGCGGCGCCCATATGGTCAAACTTGAAGGTGGTACGCCTCAACTGGAGGCGATTCGCCAGCTTGCATCCCAGGGAATCCCTGTCTGTGGACACCTTGGTCTGTTACCGCAATCCGTACATAAGCTTGGTGGGTATCGTGTGCAGGGACGGGAACAGCGGGATGCAAGCCTGATCCGTGAAGACGCCAGACTTTTGCAGGATGCGGGTGTCGATATGCTGGTTCTGGAGTGTGTGCCGGATCAGTTGGCTGCGCAGGTCGCTACCGAGTTGAGCATACCTGTGATCGGTATTGGCGCAGGCCCCGATTGTGATGGGCAGGTATTGGTGCTGTATGACATGCTGGGTATCAATCCGCATCCACCCCGTTTCGTGAAGAACTTTCTACAATCCGGCAGGACCATCCAAGAGGCACTCAAGGCCTATGTGGATGCCGTTAAATCGGGTGATTTCCCAACGGCTGAACACAGTTTTAAGTGAGGCGCGGGATGGAGACGATTACCGACGTTGAAGCATTGCGCAAACGCATTGGAAGCTGGCGCAGGGCCAGCAAGAAAATCGGATTTGTGCCAACCATGGGAAATCTGCATGAGGGGCATCTGGCGCTGGTTGAAGTGGCCGGAAACCGCTGTGATCGAAGTGTGGTGAGCATTTTTGTCAATCCAATGCAGTTTGGTGAGGGCGAAGATTATGAAAGTTACCCTCGCACCATGGAACAGGATCAGGGCAAACTTGAAGAGGCCGGTGTGGATCTGCTTTTTGCCCCATCGGCGACAACCATCTATCCCCAGGGGAACCAGGCGCAAACCCGGGTGGAGGTGCCCGAAATCTCCGATATCCTTTGTGGTGCCAGCCGTCCAGGCCATTTTGTCGGCGTCTCTACAGTCGTTTGCAAACTCTTCAACTACGTACAACCGGATATAGCGGTGTTTGGGGAGAAGGATTATCAACAATTGATGGTGATCCGGCGTATGGTTGCCGACTTGGCGATACCTGTCGAAATCCTAGGATTGCCGACTGTCAGAGAGGCGGATGGACTGGCCAAGAGCTCCCGCAACAGCTATCTTTCAGCGGATGAGAGGAAGCAGGCGCCGCAACTCTTCGAAATCCTCAAGAAAACTGCAAAGTTATTGAGGGATGGTGAACGAAATTACGGTCTTCTGGAGGAAAATGGTCTCGATCTGCTGCGATCTGCAGGTTTTCGGCCGGATTATTTCACTATTCGCCAGGCACAGGATCTGACGATCCCCGCCCGGGATGAGCTGAACTTGGTGATTCTGGCGGCTGCATATATGGGAACTACACGACTGATAGATAATCTAAATGCTGCATAGCAACATATTTTTATTGATAGGTGGGGCAAGATTGCGGATAATTGGCCGTTCCCTTGTTCGGGTAGCCTCGGGTCGATCTGAATCGGGACAATGGTTAACATAGACATTCATCCAAAATAGGGCACGAAATCCATGCAGCTGACAGTACTTAAGTGCAAGCTACATCGAGCATGTGTGACTCACTCCGAGCTTGATTATGAAGGCTCGTGTGCCATTGATGCCGATTTGATGAAGATGGCGGGTATCCATGAGTACGAACAGATCCAGATCTATAACGTGACCAATGGCGAACGTTTTACAACTTACGCCATACTTGCGGAGGCGGGATCGCGCGTGATTTCCGTCAATGGTGCGGCGGCACACAAGGCCGAACCGGGAGATCGAGTCATTATCTGCGCCTATGCCGGCCTGGATAGCGATGAGATGTCCACATTTAAACCCACCCTGGTCTATCTCGATGAAGAGAACAGGGTAACCGGTACTGGCGACGCTATACCTATTCAGGCTGCTTAGGGCCTTATTACACAAACCACCACCGATTGCTCTCCGAATCATCTGGCGCGCTGAGTGGCTGCGTAGTATAGCGCCATCAAAACAGACTCAGCTGTATATCGCCGGAAAGCCTGGTTTTCCCAATCGGCACTACCAACAATTACATCGCACCCCAAAAAGCGGTTCGAATATCGCTGCAGTGATGGTTGAATCATACACTTATCGATAATCGTCGGACTTTTTTACAATTGTTTGCATTTCATATATGGCGGTTGGATGCCCTTTCTAACAACGCATTGATAATCCTGACATAAAAACCAAATGGCATAGTAATTGCAAAATTTAGATGCAGTAGGCAATAGACCTGCATGCATGCACGCATAAATAGTGAGTTTTGAATTCGTCTTAAAAAAGGTTCTTAGGAGGATCTTTAAATGACTGTATTCACTGCACGTAAATTATGCACTGCATATTTTTTGCTGGTCATCTTATCGCTTCCGCAAATGGGCATGGCTTCCATCCTGGTTGTCGCTCCCCATCCTGACGATGACATTATCACTGCTTCAGGTGTCATAGCCGATGCGGTGGATCGTGGTGAACAGGTCACAGTCGTCTATGTGACTAATGGCGATATATCTGGTATCGCTCAAGGATTGGTCAGACAATCAGAGGCGGTTGATGCACAGGTCGGATTTCTGGGGACAACAGAAAGCGATCTGATTTTTCTTGGCTATCCCGACGGCAGTCTCGACGTGATCTACCGGTTTTATCCGGATGAAACCGATGTCTACACGACCGCCTTCGGTCAATCCACAACCTATGGAAACAGAGGGCTGGGCGGAACGGACTACCATACTTTTCAATTCGGCAGTCCCGCCAACTACAACCGCTTCAATATCATCAGTGATTTAACGAGCATAATCGACACATATCGACCGGATCACATATTCACTACATCGGAATTCGATAATCATACAGATCACTCCACAACCTATGAGTTGATCCTGTTGGGACTGCAGAATGTCTTTGACGCGGATCCTAGCTATACACCAAGTCTACACAAGACCGTAGTTTGGTCATCGCAACCGTCTATCTGGCCAGAGCCCCTGGATCCGACCACGTTTCATGTCGAGATTCCTGATTTGAATCAAACTGCATTGGACTGGGCTGACAGAGAGAGCCTAAATGTGCCTTTATCAATGCAGGACACATTGCTGTCAAACAATCTGAAGATCAACGCCATCGCTTCGCATGATACGCAAGGTGGTATACAAGGGTTTCTCGGTAAATTCATTCATAAAGATGAGATTTTTTGGATTGAGAATCCTTTAACGGCCAATACTCCTCCGGTTGTGGATGCCGGGCCAAGCATTGCAGTGGCGATGGGTGAGACAGTCCAACTCGATGCCAGTGGCAGTTTTGATATAGATGGTGCACAGCTCGCCTATCAGTGGTCACAGCTATCCGGACCCGGCGTCACTTTGTCCGATCCGACTTCGGAAACCCCGTTTTTTACTGCGCCGAGCGGATTGCAGGAAGATACCGTTTTGCGTTTCCGACTGGTGGTGTCTAACAGCAACTATTCCACTATTCCGGATCATGTTGAAGTGACAGTACAAACCCTGGATCAAAACATTGCGCCGATTGCCAGCAGCGTTACCGCATCGTCAGAAAATGCCGGTTCAACTCAAACTGCACAGAAGGCAATCGATGGTATAGCTACAGGATGGCCCATTGACTACACCCGTGAATGGGCCTCTTCAGGGGAAGGAACAGGTGCATGGATCGAGTTAACCTGGGATCAGGTCTATGCAGTCAATCGGATCGTGTTATATGACCGACCAAACTCGGCAGATCAAATCAGCTCAGCGACTCTCAGTTTCAGTGATGGTTCAACGCTGACTGTCGGTCCGTTGGATAATGATGGTTTGGCAACGGCCTATTCGTTCCCGGCAAAATATATCAATAGCTTGAGGATGACTGTAGACCAGGTGGGCGGATCCACTATAAATGTGGGACTGGCGGAAATAGAGGTGTTTGGTTCACTGGGTACGGGCGTCAACCTGCCGCCATCGGCGGATGCCGGCCAGGATCAGATCGTACTGGAAGGCGTATCTGTCCAATTGGACGGGTCGGGGAGCAGTGATCCCAATAACGATCCGTTGAATTACCTGTGGACGCAGGTGTCAGGCAGCAATGTGCTTTTATCGGATAACACGCTGATCAATCCAACGTTCACTGCACCAACCGGCCTTCTGCAGAATGAACAATTGGTTTTCGAACTGGTTGTTGATGACGGTAGTTTGGTGAGTAGTGCAGATTCCGTAACCATTACGGTATCAAGCAATCAATATAGCAATATTGCTGCGAGTGCGATCGTTTCGGCATCCTCTGAAAACACATCGACCACACAAACCGCTGTAAAGGCGATTGATGGTGTTGCGACTGGTTATCCTGTGGATCACACTCGTGAATGGGCGACTGTGGGTGAAGGCGCTGGAGCATGGCTCGATCTGAACTGGAGTGATGCCTATACCATCGACCGGGTCGTCCTCTACGACAGACCGAACGGGGCGGATCATATCCAGTCCGCGCTCTTGAGCTTCAGCGATGGATCTACTGCGGCTGTGGGGGCACTCGATAACGCAGGCGGTATGACTGAGGTCGTGTTTGCTCCTCGCACTGTGACGAGCATGCGATTGACGGTGGGGCAAACCGGTTCCGCCAGTACTAATATCGGACTGGCAGAAATCGAGGTATACGGCACTCGTGATGATGGTGTTAACCTAAGACCTACTGCAGACGCTGGTCCGGATCAGTCTGTATTGGAAGGTGATTTAGTTAATCTCGATGGATCCGACAGCAGTGACCCGAATGGCGATCCGATCAATTATCAGTGGGTTCAGGTATCCGGTATACCAGTCACCCTTTCCGGCAGTACGACAGTGAGCCCCAGTTTTGTCGCACCGTCAGGCCTGACCCAGAGCGAAGTGCTGGTGTTTGAACTGGTGGTGGATGATGCTATCGATAGCAGTCTGCCTGACACTGTGAATATCACGGTGACTTCACTGCAAAACATCAATGTTGCGCCGACTGCGTCTGTTACGGCGTCATCGCAGAATACATCAACCAGCCAGACCGCCGTTAAAGCAGTTGATACCGTCCCCTCGGGGTATCCGAACGATCATACCCGGGAATGGGCGACCACTGGCGAGGGCGCCGGTGCGTGGATAGAGTTGGCATGGAGTAGTGCGCAAACCGTGGATCGTATCCTGCTCTATGATCGGCCTAACGGAAATGACCAGATAGTGTCAGGCACATTGGCCTTTAGCGACGGATCGACAGTTGCTGTTGGTAGCCTTGATAACAGCGGTGGTGCAACTGAGATTTTTATAACACCCCGAAGTGTATCCAGCCTGCGATTGACTGTAGACCAGGTCAGCCCTGCAACACTTAACGTGGGGCTCGCAGAGATTGAGGTGTTTGCCACCCCATGAGGTAATTGCGGAAATTGCCGACACCCGGTTGGATTAGTCTAGAGGCCAGGCTCATCAATGGCCGTCTGGTAAAGTTCCAGATAGTGTTGAGCGCTGGCCTCCCAACTGAAATCTTGCTGCATCCCTGTTCTGGCAAGAATTTCCCAGTCTGTGGCCGAGCGTCGATAGAAATTGATTGCATGTTCCACGGCTCCCCACAAGCTGCTGCCATCTGCATCGTCGAAGACGAAGCCTGTTGCGCTGCCATTTACGAGGGTTGTTGAATTGACGTCAACCACAGTATCGGCGAGACCGCCAGTGCGGCGAACGATGGGGACAGTACCGTATCTCAAGCTGTACATCTGATTCAATCCGCAGGGTTCGAAGCGGGAGGGCATGATGAATGAATCGCACCCTGCCTCGATACGGTGTGACAGGCCTTCATCATATCCGATAAATACCCCGACACGGCTGTGATAGCGGTTGCTGATTTTCTCCAGTGCGTGCTCAAGATCTTTGTTGCCCGAACCCAGCATGACCATTTGAGCCCCGGCATCCATAATGCCGGGCAAAACCTGGAGAATCAGGTCGACACCCTTCTGATCAACCAATCGGCCGATATAACCGAATAGTTGGATATTCTCATCCTCGGGAAGTCCGTATTCCTGTTGCAATGCCAGTTTATTGTTGCGTTTGTCGGCAAAGCATTCAGCGGAGTAGGGGGTGTCGATATGCCGGTCGTTAAGCGGATCCCACTCGTGGTAATCGATCCCATTGAGAACCCCGCTGAAATGGTCTTTTCGATGGTTCAGCAGTCCCTCAAGACCATAACCGAACTCGGCTGTCTTTATCTCTGCTGCATAGCTGGGGCTGACCGTGTTTACCCGGTCTGAGAGTGCGATTCCCCCTTTGATAAATGAGAGCTGGTCATGAAACTCCAGATGATGGTATGACCAAAGTTCATCCGGGAGCCCGAGGCGCAGAAAGGTGGCATGATCGAAGAGGCCCTGATAGGCCAGATTATGGATTGTAAACAGGGTTGCGGGTCGATTTTCCTGTGTGGAGAGCAATGGTGCGATGAGACCGGTCTGCCAGTCATTCGCATGTACAACATCGGGTTGCCAGTCGTGATCTATCCGGTTCAGGGCCAACTCTGCCACCGCATGACAGAAGAGGCTGAAACGTTCCGCATTATCGGGCCAGTTCATACCCTCGGGGGATAGATAGGGATTACCTGCACGGTTGAACCGGTGGGGAGCGTCGATCACATACAGCGGTACCCTGTGAGGACCGCAGCTCCCCTGTAATAGTCGGACCGGCGAAGTTTCGCCAGTAATTTCCAGTTGTGCCAGGCTTTGTAGATTGTCCGCTTTTTCCAGCACATCTGGATAACCAGGGAGAATCAGGCGACAATCCTGGCCTATGTTATTAAGTGCGGCAGGCAAGCTACCTGCAACATCAGCCAAGCCACCTGTTTTGATTAACGGTGTGGCTTCACTGCTGGCAAAGAGGATTTTCATGGCCTTTTATTGTCCTTATTTTTTTGGGGCTGTTGACAGGCATGCGCTTAAATCGGCAGATTCTGCATCGACAGTCGTTTTGTTGCGCTATTTTATCATTTACCTTCACAGCTTTACGATACGTCATATGGTATCTTGCTATACCTGCCGCCTTTTGTATAAAAACTGGAACTAATATTCAAATATATAACGCATTTAGATCATGACCGAGATAAATCAGACAGACGAATGGATGGCCCTCGAAAAGCACTGGGCCGAGGTCGAGCCACTCCAGATGCGTGACCTGTTTCAACAGGGGCCGGAGAGAGTTGAGCAGATGTCTATTCGGCAATGCGGGATCATGCTCGATTATTCAAAGAACCGGATTAACGCAAGATCGATGAATCTTCTGCTGGAGTTGGCGCAGGCTGTCGATGTTGACGGTTGGCGCCGCCGCATGTTTTCCGGCGAACGGTTGAATATCACCGAGAATAGAGCGGTGCTGCATGTGGCCTTGCGGAACCGTTCCAACCAACCCATCTGGTTCGACGGTGAGGATGTGATGCCATCTGTCAATGCCGTACTGCAGAGAATGGAGGCATTTTCCGAATCGGTGCGCTGCGGTGATTGGAAAGGCTATACAGGAAAGCCGATTAGCGATGTGGTCAATATCGGCATCGGCGGCTCCAACCTGGGACCACTGATGGTCTGTGAAGCGCTCAAACCTTATCAGAAACCAGATCTGAGGATGCATTTCGTTTCAAATGTGGACGGTACCCATATCGTTGATACCGTTAGTGCGCTGGACCCGGAAACCACGCTGTTTATCATTGCGTCAAAAACCTTTACTACACAAGAGACTTTGACCAATGCGGTAACTGCTCGAAAATGGTTGTTGGATGAACTTCATGATGAAGCGGCCGTGGCTCGCCATTTCGTTGCTGTTTCGACGAATGCTGAGGAGGTATCTCGATTCGGTATAGATACCGCCAATATGTTTGAATTCTGGGATTGGGTTGGCGGACGCTATTCACTCTGGTCAGCGATTGGCCTGCCCATCGCAATTGCAATCGGCATGCAGAATTTTTTTGAACTGCTGGAAGGCGCCCATGAAATGGACCAACATTTCCTGCATGCCGATCTCTCTGAAAACATGCCGGTCATCATGGCGCTGTTGGGTATCTGGTATCTCGATTTTGCCAAAACGCGTACTCATGCGATTCTCCCTTATGACCAGTACCTGAGGTATCTGCCTGACTATTTGCAACAAGCGGATATGGAGAGCAACGGTAAGCGCGTCACCCGCTTCGGACGGCCTGTCGATTATCCTACCGGTCCTGTTGTATGGGGTACGGCCGGTACCGACGGGCAACATGCCTACTACCAACTCATCCATCAGGGAACGCAGCTCATTCCCTGCGATTTCATTATTCCGGTCAACAGCCATAACGAGACAGGGGATCATCACGAGAAACTGTTTGCCAACTGTCTGGCGCAGACTGAGGCATTGATGCTTGGTAAGACACGTACCGAAGCGCGGGAGGAGATGGAACAGGCAGGTCTGGATCCTGAGCAGATCGTGGATCTTCTGCCTCATCGGATCTTTCCCGGAAATAGACCCTCAAATACCCTGCTTGTGGATAAGATGACCCCATCACGACTGGGATCACTAATCGCTTTGTATGAACACAAGATCTTCATCCAGGGCGTCATCTGGCGGATCAACTCCTTTGATCAATGGGGGGTGGAATTGGGGAAACAGCTGGCTGGCGTGATTTTACCTGAGCTGTTGGACGAACAGCAGTCCTCCCGGCACGACAGCTCCACTCAGGGGTTGATTACATACTTCCATCGACATAGAAAACGCTAGTCAGTCTGTTTCATTTCAATGTCGAGGTGTTTTGCTTCAACCCTCTTGCTTGTGTAACAGGATCGCCCCCAGAGGCGGCAGGGTCAATGCTATCGACTGGCTGCGTCCCATCCAGGGGATATCCTCGGAGATCAATCCGCTGCCGTTGCCCATGTTGCTGCCCCCGTAAAATTCAGAATCGGAATTGAAGATCTCCGAATAGTTTCCGGGGTAGTTGACGCCTATCCGATAGTTCTCGCGCGGTACCGGAGTGAAATTCAGGATGATCAGTATTTCATTACCGTCCCGATCTTTTCTCACATAGCTGAGAATCGACTGTGAGCTGTCATGACAATCGATCCAGTCGAAACCGGGATATTCGAATTCAATCTGGTGCAGTACCGGCTGTTCTCGATAGAGCTTGTTGAGATCGGTCAGAAGTGCGGTTATCCCTTTATGGGAAGGGTGCTCCTGCAGGAACCAGTCCAGGGCCTCACTATCGTTCCATTCGCGGCCCTGGGCGAACTCACTGCCCATGAACAGGAGCTTTTTCCCGGGGTAGGTGAACATATAGGTATAGAGAAGACGTAAATTAGCAAATTTTTGCCAATCATCCCCGGGCATTTTGTCGATCATCGAGCCTTTGCCGTGGACAACCTCATCATGAGAGAAGGGCAGCACGAAATTCTCGGTGAAGGCATAGAGAAGCCCGAAGGTCAGCAAATCGTGGTGATAGTGGCGGTAAATTGGATCCTGAGAGGTGTAAGAGAGCGTATCGTGCATCCAACCCATGTTCCACTTCATGCTGAAACCCAGTCCTCCCAGCCAGGTTGGGCGCGACACCTGAGGCCAGGCAGTGGACTCCTCCGCGATCATCAATGTTCCCGGGTGGAAGTCATGGGTGACGCTGTTGAGTTCCCGCAGGAAGTCAACCGCCTCAAGATTCTCCCGTCCCCCGTACTGATTGGGCACCCAGTCTCCGGGTTCTCGGGAGTAATCGAGATAGAGCATGGAGGCAACCGCATCGACACGTAAGCCGTCGATGTGAAACTCCTCCAGCCAGTAGATGGCGCTGGAGATGAGAAAGTTTCGTACTTCGTTACGGCCGAAATTAAAGATCAAAGTGCCCCAATCCCGGTGCTCACCCTTGCGGGGGTCCTCATGTTCATACAGTGCAGAGCCATCGAATCTGGCCAGGGCATATCGATCACGGGGGAAATGGGCGGGGACCCAGTCGAGGATGATGCCGATGCCGTTTTGATGCAGGTAATCGATGAAATAGCGGAAGTCATCGGGTGCGCCGAATCGACTGGTAGGGGCGAAGTAGCCAGTTGTCTGGTAACCCCATGAGCCGTCCAGGGGGTGCTCGGTTATGGGCAATAGCTCGATGTGGGTAAAGCCGATCCTTTTGGCATGGTCAGTAAGTTGGTGGGCAAGGTCGCGATAGTTCAGGAATCCTCCCTGGTCGTCTCTCCGCCAGGATCCCAGGTGGACCTCATAGATAGACATCGGTTCCTGTTGCCAGTTGGAAGTGGCTCGGTTGTTTATCCACTCCCCGTCACCCCACTCATAGTCACTGTCAGAGACCACGATGGCCGCTGTGTCAGGGCGGTATTGAAAAAAATTCCCATAGGGGTCTGTACGCAGTGAAATGTGTCCGTCCTGAGTGCGGATTTCGAATTTGTACAAACTGCCATGCTCCAGTTCGGGAATGAACAGCTCCCAGACACCGGAGCCTCCCCTTGATCGCATGGGGTGAACCCGTCCGTCCCAATGGTTGAAATTACCCACCACGGAAACTCTGGCGGCGTTCGGCGCCCAGACGGCAAACAGTATCCCGCTTATCCCGACTGTTTCATACGGGTGGGCGCCAAAGAAGCGGTAGGCATGACGGTGCTTGCCTTCGCTGAATAGGTGGAGGTCGAACTCCGGCAAAAGGGGTGGAAAACAGTATGGATCGTAGGTTTTACGGATCTGCCCTGATTTGTCCTGCCACTCCAGCCGATAGTGCTCATCGACCTTGTCAGCCGCTGTCTCCAGCTCAAAAAAATCGGTGCCTTGAAGACGCCTGAAAGGGTGCTGTCCATCCTCCAAAGTGACTTTTTCCGCCTGTGGCATGAATACCCTGATGCGACAGTCGTCACCATGGACATGTCTGCCCAACACCTCGAATGGATCATGGTGACGGGCATCAATAATCCGTTTCAACGCCACTGGAATTTTACTCATCATAAATTTTAAGAAACCTGCTTTGAACGGTACGCCTTGAAGGGGACATGATGTTAACATACCAACACTTCCGTCTCATCAACAGGTTCATTCTCATTTGAGAGCGGGGCACATAATTAAACTAGGGCCGATTGGATGAGTGTTAACAGGCGCTAGCTACTCACGAGTAGGATTTGCAGTAATTTTTGGCCAGCTTTGGCAATGGAGGAGTGATCGATGACTGAACAGAGTCCGCGTTTCGTCAGCCGGCTGACTCGCAATACGCTTGCCCTGATACTGGCGGGTGGACGCGGTTCCCGACTCAAGCACCTGACTAAATGGCGTTCGAAGCCTGCGGTACCCTTCGGAGGGAAGTTCAGGATCGTCGATTTCCCCCTCTCCAACTGTATCAATTCCGGTATTCGCCAGGTGGGGGTACTGACGCAATACAAAGCCCATTCACTGTTGTTGCATATTCAGCGTGGTTGGGGCTTTCTGCGGGGTGAATTTGGTGAATTCGTGGAATTGCTCCCGGCCCAGCAGCGCATTGAAAGCAGCTGGTACGAGGGTACGGCTGATGCGGTCTACCAAAATCTGGACATCCTCCGCAGCCACAACCCGGACTATGTATTGGTCCTGGCGGGAGACCACATCTATAAAATGGATTATGGCACCATGATCGCCGAACATGTGGAATCCGGCGCCGATATGACCGTTGGCTGCCTCACGGTCGATCTGGAGAGTGCCAAAGAGTTTGGTGTGATGACGGTGGATAGTGACGGATGGGTGGTCGATTTCCATGAGAAACCCGCCAATCCGAAGCCGATTCCAGGTAAGGAGAATGAGGCTCTGGCCTCGATGGGAATCTATGTGTTTAACCGTAAGTTCTTGTTTGAACAGTTGATAAAAGATGCGGATACGCCCAACTCATCCCACGATTTCGGCAAGGACATCATACCCAAAGTGATCGAGAAATACCGTGTGATGGCCTATCGTTTCAGAGATGCCACCAGCGGTAAGCAGGCCTACTGGCGGGATGTGGGTACGATTGATGCGTTCTGGACGGCCAATCTGGAGCTGATTGGCGTTACACCCCCCCTCAATCTCTATGACCGGAGTTGGCCGATCTGGACCTATCAGGAGCAGTTACCGCCCGCAAAGTTTGTTTTTGATGACGATGAGCGTAGAGGCATGGCGGTTGATTCCATGGTTTCCGGCGGATGTGTCATATCGGGCGCCAAAGTAACGAACTCACTGCTTTTTTCCAATGTGCGTGTCAATTCCTACAGTGAAGTGAATGAAACCGTTGTTTTGCCGGATGTTAACATCGGACGCAACTGCCGTATCAGCAAAGCGGTGATTGATCGTGGTTGTGATATACCGGAGGGCACGGTCATCGGTGAGGACCCGGACCTGGATGCGGAACGCTTTTATGTCAGTGAAAAGGGTGTCGTATTGGTGACGCCGGAAATGTTAGGCCAGGTAATCCACCATGTCAGATGATTTAGAGCCGGACAACCGCTTGCAGGTTGTCTTATGCTGGCACATGCATCAGCCCTACTATAAGGGGCCGGATGATAGTGAGTACCTGTTACCCTGGGTCTATCTGCACGGCATCAAAGACTACTCTGATATGGTGGCCCATCTGGAGCACACGCCGGATGCCAAGGCGGTGGTGAATTTTGCCCCTGTCTTGTTGGAACAGATCGATGACTATGCTACCCAGATCAAGGCCTGGCTGAATAAAGGTACTTTGATTCGCGATCCGTTACTGGCGGCGCTCGCCGGACCGGGACTTCCGGTGGATACGGTATCCCGCAAGGCAATTATTTCCGCCTGTCTCAAGGCCAATGAAAACCGCCTCATCAGCCGTTTCAAGCATTTCAGTGAATTGGCGGCGCTGGCCAAGCATGCATTGGAAAACGAGGCCATGATTGCCTATTTCAATGATCAATATCTGGTCGATCTTTTGATCTGGTACCATCTGTCCTGGGTCGGCGAATGCCAGCGGATGAACGATATTCGGGTACGGTCCTTGCAGGCAAAGGGGCATGGTTTCGACCAGGACGACCGGCGTCGTATGATCGAGTTGATCTGGGAGATTTTGAGCAATCTCACCCAGCGTTACGCAAAACTGGCGGATCAGGGCCAGGTAGAGCTTTCGGTAACACCCTACGCCCACCCGATCATTCCCCTGCTGACAGATATAAATGCCGCCAAAGAGGCCTTGCCGACTATTGCCATGCCTGGGTTGGAGGAGTATCCAGGTGGTGAATCCCGGGCCCGTTGGCATATGCGTAAAGGCATCGAGGTATTCGAGAAGCATTTCGGCTTTAAGCCTAAAGGGTGTTGGCCTTCAGAGGGTGGAGTCAGTGAGGCGACCCTGAAGATGCTGGAGGAGGAGGGCTTTGAATGGGCGGCCACCGGCCAACAGGTTTTGAGTAACAGCCTGATGGCCGGAGGCGGCGATATGCCCCTTCCCGATAATTGGGTGCATTCGGCCTACTGTGTCCAGGAAGGCCATCTGAATATGTTCTTTCGGGACGATGGCCTCTCCGATCTGATCGGATTCACCTACGGTGAGTGGCATTCCGACGACGCGGTGGGGGATTTGATAAACCATCTTGTAAATATCGCCGATGCCTGTCAGGACAATCCTGATGCCGTGGTCTCGATAATCATGGACGGGGAGAATGCCTGGGAATACTACCCCTACAATGGATGCTACTTTCTACGGGCCATGTACGAACGTCTGTCACAACATCCCCGGTTATCTCTAACCACATTCTCTGAGGTACTGGATCGTCAACAGCAGCCGCCTCCCAGACTCTCGAAACTGGTGGCGGGCAGTTGGGTTTACGGCACCTTCACTACCTGGATCGGCGACAAGGACAAGAATCGCGCCTGGGATCTGCTGGGGGATGCGAAGAAGGTATATGATCGCGTGTTGGCGCAGAATGAATTCAGCAAGCGAAAGTTGGCGGAGTTGGAAAAACAGTTAGCGATCTGTGAGGGGTCTGATTGGTTCTGGTGGTTTGGAGACTATAATCCAGGTGAAACCGTCAGCGATTTCGAACAGCTGTTTCGCAGCCAGCTTTCCTACCTTTTCGACCTGCTGGGAGAACCCAAACCCGACTATCTATCTCAAGTCTTTGCCGTAGGAAGTGGTAATCCATCCCTGGGTGGGGTAATGAAGAAAAATGATTGAAGTGATGAGATACGTGAATGAATAATGTTGCCGAAGAAAATTTTCGGCCAGTCCATCAGATTTTGACCCGTCGCCGGGCAGGCATTCTTTTACATATCACATCCCTTCCCGGACCGGGTGTGGTTGGGGATCTGGGCAGAGATGCCTATCATTTCGTCGATTTCCTGGTCTCCTCGGGAGTGAGCGTCTGGCAAATTCTGCCGATCGGGCCCACCATGCATGACAATTCACCCTATCAGAGCAGCTCCGTCTATGCCGGCAATCCCCGCCTGATAAGTCTGGAGCTGCCACTGCAAAAGGGTTGGCTTGAAGCTATACCCGAAAGCGAGGATGTACTCTCCGACGCAGTGAAAAGCTATGCCATAAAACTGGCTTGGGAAGGGTTTAAGGAGCGCGCCGATAAGGGTGACAGGGACGATTACCAACGCTTTGTAGCAGAGCAGAAGCATTGGCTTGAGGATTATGTCCTGTTCCAGGCATTGCACCAGGAAGAGGGGGGCTGTTGGTGGGAATGGCATACCACCCTGAGGGACAGGGAACCACAGGCGATTGCAGAGTCAAGAGCACGCTTCACAGAGACCATTGACGTTATTCGTTTTGAACAATATCTGTTTTTTACCGAGTGGATGAATCTGAAGCACTATGCCAATGAGCGTGGGGTACTGCTATTTGGCGATCTGCCCATCTTCGTGGCTCATGATAGTGCTGAAGTGTGGGCCCATCGCGAGTTCTTTGATCTGCTCGAGGATGGTCATCCCAGGGTGGTTGCCGGTGTGCCTCCCGACTATTTTTCCGATACCGGGCAGCGCTGGGGTAATCCGCTTTATTGCTGGGAAAGGCTGGAAGCGGATGATTTTTCGTTCTGGATCGAACGTCTCAGGGCTCAGTCAACCCTGTTCGATTTTTTGCGTATCGATCATTTTCGGGGATTTGAAGCCTATTGGGAGATACCGGCAGAGGAAAAGACGGCGGTCAATGGCAGGTGGGTGGAGGCTCCCGGTGAAAGATTGTTCGAACAACTCTATACAGATCTGCCGGATCTGGAGCTGGTGGCAGAGGATCTGGGCGTGATCACACCGGAGGTGGATGCGTTGCGCAAGGCCTATCATCTGCCCGGCATGAAGATCCTGCAGTTTGCTTTTTCCGGGGGAGCGGATAACCCCTACCTCCCGTTCCACCACACCCGCGACTCGGTGGTCTATACCGGAACCCACGACAATGACACCACCCTGGGCTGGTATAGGGGGCTTGATGACGGAACCCGCGAGTTTGTCGATGACTATCTGGGCAAGCCGCGTGAGGCCATGCCATGGCCTCTGATTCGTGCTGCCCTGTCTTCCAGGGCAAATCTGGCGGTAATCCCTTTCCAGGATGTGCTGGGTCTTGATGGGGCTCACCGGATGAACACTCCGGGCACCACTGAGGGCAATTGGGATTGGAGATTCGATTGGGAACAGATTAAGCACGGCACTGCCGAGCGCCTGTTACGTTCGATCAAGATGTACGGCAGATAACGGTCAATGAGTGATGTATTATCAACACGACATATTTGGTCGCCACGTTAATATCATGAGTTGAGAGGGCGATCGCGAAAAAAAAACCACTCCGACACCAGGCCGAAGTGGCTATACCAAAGGAGGATGGAGGAGATAAGCCGCCGTCACAATGCAGTTTCGGCTGACTTGGCACTATTTCACCATCCACAGACTTTTCTTTCATTGAGAAAAATCAATCCAATCATAATGTAACAATTTGCATAACCGATTGGATTGGATTCAACAGCCCTTAATCTTCTTCGCTGGGATCCTCCGCGGATGAGGACTTGTGACTGCCGCCGGCGAGAAAGAGTGCGGCGACGCCCAGTGCGAGGAGGATGATCAATGAGATGGCTATCAGGATATTACTCATGGATTACGGTGCTCTCTTAATTGGTGTTTTTCGAGTATCATTGTGCTTTTTCCGACCTGCAGGATAAAGGCCCAATGTTGATTCTCCGTGGCGCGCCAGCCCTCTCTGAATTTCGTCTACAGAAACTCGCCCAACGTCTCTCAGGCTTGCTAAACGGAAAAGCGGGTGTTGTCTCGGAGTATCTCCATATTGCCGATGTCAACCAATCCCTCGATGAGAGAGAGAGGGCAGTGCTCGACAATCTGTTGAGCTATGGACCCGCCATGCCTGATATACGGCATGATGGCACCCTTTTATTGGTGGTCCCACGACCCGGTACTCTCTCGCCCTGGTCTACCAAGGCCACCGATATCGCCCACCACTGCGGCTTACAGAAAATACAACGCCTGGAACGCGGCTTGGCATTCTATCTGACCCTGGATGAAAGGGGGCTTGACAGTAAACAGTATGTGATTGCGGCCGAACAGTTGCGTGACCGCATGACCGAAATTGTGCTGTCGGATGCTGAGGATGCGACCTGCCTATTCAATCGTGCCGAGCCTAAGCACTACATCCAAGTGGATATTCTGGGAGGTGGGGAGAGGGCATTACACAATGCCAATACGGAGTTGGGCCTTGCACTGTCGGATGACGAGATCGAATATCTGGTGGAGAGCTTTCAGTCCCTGCAACGTAATCCCACTGATGTGGAACTGATGATGTTTGCCCAGGCCAATTCAGAACACTGCAGGCATAAGATATTCAACGCAGACTGGATTATCGATGGAGAGCATCAGCAGCGATCTCTGTTTGAGATGATTCGCAATACGACCGACAGTTCGCCAGCTGAAGTCCTTTCGGCGTACAAGGACAATGCCGCAGTCATCAGCGGTCCGAGCGCAGAGCGATTCGTGCTTGATCCGGAAACCAATGTCTACAGCTTCGGCCAGGAGGATATCCACATTCTGATGAAGGTGGAGACCCACAACCACCCAACGGCGATCTCTCCCGATCCGGGGGCGGCCACAGGTTCCGGGGGTGAGATTCGTGACGAGGGCGCGACTGGAAAGGGCGCCAAGCCGAAGGCGGGCCTGTGCGGTTTTTCAGTCTCCAATCTGCGTATTCCCGATGGTGAAATGCCTTGGGAGGTCGACTACGGCAAACCCGGCCGCATCGTTTCCGCCCTGGATATTATGCTGGAGGGTCCGATCGGCGCCGCTTCATTCAATAATGAATTCGGCCGCCCGAACCTGAATGGATATTTCCGCACATATGAGGCCCGGGTGCCCGGGCCGGTTGGAGAGGAGTTGCGTGGATATCACAAACCGATCATGTTGGCGGGTGGTTTGGGGAATATCCGCGCCGAACATATCGAAAAGGGTGGCTTTCCCAGCGGATCACCCTTGGTTGTCCTCGGGGGCCCGGCCATGCTGATCGGCCTTGGCGGCGGCGCGGCTTCCAGCATGGCCAGCGGTACTTCTGCGGAGGATCTCGACTTTGCATCCGTCCAACGCTCAAACCCGGAGATGCAGCGTCGCTGTCAGGAGGTGATCGATGCCTGTTGGGTGCGGGGTGATGCCAATCCGATTCTGTTTATCCACGATGTGGGTGCCGGTGGCCTCTCCAATGCCTTGCCGGAGCTGGTTCACGACGCCGCATTAGGCGGACGTTTCGAGCTGCGCACAGTGCCAAATGACGATCCCGGAATGTCACCGATGGAAATCTGGTGCAATGAGTCCCAGGAACGCTATGTCATGGCCGTCGATGTGGATAAACTGGATGAGTTCAAGGCGATCTGTGAGCGTGAACGCTGCCCCTATGCTATCGTCGGCGAGGCGATGGATGAGGAGCATCTGGTTTTGGGTGATGCCCATTTCGACAATAATCCCATCGATATTCCGATGAGCCTGCTGTTCGGTAAACCACCGCGCATGCTGCGGGATGTGCGACGCAAGACCTTTCAAAAACAACAGCTCGATTTTTCCGGTGTCGATCTCAAACAGGCTGCCCTGAGGGTGCTGCAGCTGCCGACTGTGGCCAATAAGACTTTCCTGATCACTATCGGCGATCGTTCGATCACCGGCATGGTGAATCGTGATCAGATGGTGGGGCCCTGGCAGGTCCCGGTTGCTGATCTGGCAGTGACATCCTCCGGGCTGATGGGCTACACCGGTGAGGCCATGGCGATGGGAGAGAGGACCCCGCTGGCACTGCTGGATGCCCCTGCATCCGGACGCATGGCGATCGGTGAAGCGATTACCAATATAGCGGCGGCGAGAATCGAAAAACTCTCCGATATCAAGCTCTCTGCCAATTGGATGGCGCCGGCCGGACATCCCGGTGAGGATGCGAAGCTCTATGAAACGGTGAAGGCGGTGGGTATGGAGTTGTGTCCGGCCTTGGGTATCGCCATCCCGGTGGGTAAGGACTCTATGTCGATGAAGACGGTGTGGCATGAGGGCGACCAGGAGCTTGCGGTGACTGCACCCCTTTCCCTGATCGTCTCCGCCTTTGCCCCGGTGATGGATATCAGGTCCACCCAAACGCCGATGTTGCGTAGCGATGCCGGGGATTCCGATTTGATTCTGATCGATCTGGGAAAGGGAAAGAACCGCCTGGGGGCCACCGCGTTGGCCCAGGTCTATCAACAGATTGGCCACCATGGCGCCGACCTGGAGGATCCGGATGCCTTGCGACGCTTTTTCGCACTGATTCAGGAACTCAACCAGAACGATCTGATATTGGCCTATCATGACCGTTCGGACGGTGGACTGTTCACAACAATCTGTGAAATGGCATTCGCCGGTCGTTGTGGTGTGAGTGTGGAGATCGATGATCTGGGGGACGATGACCTTGCCATACTCTTCAGTGAGGAGTTGGGGGCGGTGATACAAGTGCCTCACCGTGATACCGATGAAGTATTGAAGATGTTAAGCGATGATGGGCTGAGACGCTGTAGCCATGTGATCGGAACCCTCAACGGTGATGACCGGATTGAATTCACACGGGCCGGAAAAAAGGTGCTGAGTGCCACCAGGGTGGAATTACAACAGGCCTGGTCGGAGACCACGCGTCAGATGCAGGCATTGCGCGACAACCCTGACTGCGCTCAGGAGGAGTATGATCGTATCGCTGAGGCGGATCCCGGTATCCAGATAAAACTCAACTTCGATCCCGATGAAGATATTGCCTCACCGATGGTGGCCACCGGTATCAGGCCGCCAATGGCGATATTGCGTGAGCAGGGCGTCAACGGGCAGCTGGAGATGGCGGCGGCCTTCCACCGCGCCGGGTTCGAGTGTGTGGATGTGCATATGTCGGATATCATCGAGGGTCGTGTCGGCCTGAGTGGTTTCAGAGGCCTGGTGGCCTGCGGCGGTTTTTCATATGGGGATGTATTGGGCGCGGGAGAGGGTTGGGCCAAATCCGCCCTGTTCAATAGCCGGGCCAGGGATGAGTTCGAAGCCTTTTTCAACCGCCAGGATACCTTCGCGCTTGGGGTCTGCAACGGCTGTCAGATGCTCTCCAATCTGCATCAACTGATTCCGGGCGCCGATTACTGGCCCCATTTCGTGCGTAACCGATCCGAACAGTTCGAGGCGCGACTTGTCACTGTAGAGATCTGTGACACACCATCCATCCTTTTGAACGGAATGAGCGGTTCCAGAATACCGATCGTTGTGGCCCATGCCGAGGGGCGCGCCGAGTTCAACGACCCGCAGCATCTGCAGGATGCGGGTGAACTCACGGTGATGCGCTATCTCGAAAACAATGGTGAAATGGCTAGCCGTTATCCGGCCAATCCAAACGGTTCTCCCGAAGGGGTCGCGGGGCTTTGTAACAAGGATGGCCGGGTGACGATTATGATGCCGCATCCGGAGCGTGTCACCCGTACGGTTCAGTACTCCTGGCACCCGGATGATTGGGACGAGGACGCCCCATGGCTGCGACTGTTTCGCAATGCCCGGGTCTGGGTGGATTGAAGGCACTGCAGCGAGCAGTATCCAGTATGTTTTGTTAACGGTGATTGGCACTCATTTACGGCCTCTGTTTCGCTACCCGATCGGGGTGTGAACCAAACCGGTTTTCAGAGAGAGTGTTCATCTCCCAATATACGTGCGGACTTGTGGGTCAATCCTGGATGATTCTTGAGTGCATAACCGGCGAAATGGAGATTTAGAATCGCCTCCTGGAGGCTGTTACGCAGGGAGGAGTTGGGTGAGTCGAGGTGCTGCGCCAGTGCCTTCAACGGTACCTCAAGATGATGTGGGTGTACCGCTACCGGCAGATTCAAGCGACCGGCGAGATTCAGGAAGGGATCGAGGGGGGCGACATCCGGTTGGTTGTGATGATGAGCCCGGCAAGAATAGACGAGTTCCACATCCTCCGGTATCACATTCAGATATTCCCTATAGGTATCAGCAAGGGCTTCACTGATGTCGGTCTCACCGTTGATTACAGATCGGACTATCTGGGTAATGCCTCGGGCGGATTGCAGGTTTGGTTCGCATGCAAGTATCGCAGCCATCAGGTGTCGTTGCGTTTTGCTCAGATTGTTGGCCTGGTAACCGGACATATTGAATTGGCGTTGATCCGCGAGGTTCCTTAGAAAAGCCTGAGTACAGACAAAATACCTTGATGTATAGTGAAACAACTCTTCGGCACAACCACCCCAGCCGGCATGGAACTCCGGGTAGTACAAACCATCAACACACTTCAAGTTGCCATTCATGATGTCTGACCTTTCTCGATGCCGTGTTGTCTATTGGGTGATTACTGCCGATTTGTCTGTCAGATGTATCAGGCATGAGAGGCCATGGCTCTATATGCGCCTGTCATGCCTCTCGTAGCATAATATAGCTTAAATGTGGGTAATAACCCCCCGAAATAGTGTTGTCATCGATGTACTTTTATATTCAATCTATTGATTTTAAATAAAAATTCAATAGATTGGCAGGCGGACTCACCTGGCTGACGGGGAGGGTCCGTCAGGCGTGGGCTTGATGCCGGATGCATATCCAATCAAGCCATCCAAGCGGAGTGTGTTGTACTCTAAATTAGGGTATATGTCGGAATTCCCTCCCATCGATGGATTGTGTATCGGGATAATTCCGACAAAGCGGGTTGGAAAGAAGTGAAATCAGCAGGTTGCCACACCGATGAATTGGATGGTATCTAATGCTGGATTAGCTGTGTTGGACTATATAGACTGAACGGATGGATAAGGATGAAGTTTCCAGGGACGGTGATTCATCAGGGAATAAAAAACAAAATCAGGCTTGGCTATGGAATCGAGTGGAAGCGCTGTTAATCATTGCATATTCAACTCAGGTAAATGAACGATATTATTTTACAGATAAAGAATTATATTCGGTCGGCATGGCGATTTAGATGGCCGGCGGTTGCGGTTGCATGGGCAGTTGCTTTGGTTGGCTGGGCGGTAATATTCATACTGCCTGATAAATATGAATCCGAAGCAAAGGTGTATGTGGATACCGAGAGCGTGCTGCGGCCGCTTCTCGAGGGTCTGGCGGTGCAAAACGACATGAATCAACGTCTGCACCTGATGACCAGAACCCTGCTGAGTCATGAGAATCTACAAAAGCTGATACTCCAAACGGACTTGGATCACCTCGCTACAAACCATGAAGAGCGCGAACAACTTATAGGCTGGCTAAGGAAAACCATCGTAATCGATGTCGATCGACGACGTATTCCAGGTACACGTGAAACGGAGAATTTCTATACCATCAGGTATATCTATAGTGACCGTTTCATGGCGCAAAAAGTGGTACAGGTATTGCTTGACATCTTTGTCGAGAGCGCATTGGGCGATACCCGTATCGAGTCGGATGCCGCGCAAAAGTTTCTGCAACAGCAGATACGGGAATATGAAACCAGACTTGTCGAGGCCGAAAACAAGCTGACCGAATTCAAACGCAAGAATGTCGATACCTTGCCCCGGGAAGGGGCTGGTATATTCCAACGACTTGAAGAGGCCAGGACGGGACTTGAGGAAATTCAGCTGCAACTCAAAGAGGCCCGGATTCGACGTGACGAGCTTAAGCGGCAATACACGACAACGCTTGCGGAAGAGGAGCAGAGGAGGGCCAGTCTTGGTGTATCCGCAAATGCCGATTCGCCGACGGCACAGCGTTTGCTCGCGATGCAGACACGCCTGGATGAACTGCTTCTGCGGTATACGGAAGAGCATCCGGATGTTCAGGAGTTGAAGGAAACCATCGAGGATTTGAAACAGCAGGCGGCTGCGGCACCCCCCGTGGCGGCGAGTTCCCTTACTGCACCGAGTTCCGTGTCGACGGCGTTAGAGCAGTTGAAACTCTCCTATCGCCAATCAGAGGTCGAATTGAGGACGATACGGCTGCGTCATGATGAGTATCAAGCCCGAGTCAGTGAACTCAAAAAGAAACTGGATACCCTGCCTAAAGTTGAAGCGGAGTTGACCCGGCTGAACCGTGACTACTCCATCAATAAAGAGAACTACCAGGAATTGGTGCAAAGGCTCGAATCGGCGAGGATGTCGGAACAGGCTGACGAGGCCGGCGACAATCTAAAATTCAGAATTGTTGAGCCGCCCAAGGTCCCCATACTCCCCATTGGTCCAAAACGACTGCTGTTGTCCGCCCTGGTCCTGTTGGGTGCATTGGGTATTGGTGGAGGCCTGGCATTCCTGCTGTCGACAATAAAGCCCGTCTATTTTGATATGCGCACACTCAGAGCGGAGTTGGAGTTTCCTGTTCTGGGACAGGTAACGAGAATAATGACGGATGATGTGAGGATGAAGCGGCGGCTTGAAATCGGTGGTTTCGTATCCGTCGTTATTCTGCTGTTTCTGCTGTTCGTCGGTATCGTACTCATCCATGTCATGGGAATGAGGGAAGACATCATTATGCTGGTCAAACAATCGGGTCTTCTCTCGCTTCTCGGCAATGGTACGTAAATCCCTCCCATAGGGATGCTTTGATCGATCAGGCCGCTCTCAATAGCACAGGACTCAGATCCGATATTTTGATATATTTCCGCCCTTCCACTATGGCCGGAGAGAACGAGATGTTCAAAAAAAGCATGCAGATTCAGGGTTATGACGACGAACTTTGGGCAGCCATAGAGGCGGAGGAGCGGCGTCAGGAAGAGCATATTGAACTCATAGCATCAGAAAACTACACCAGCCCAAGGGTCATGCAGGCCCAGGGTGGAGTGATGACCAACAAATATGCGGAGGGATATCCGCGGAAGCGCTATTATGGCGGTTGTGAAAATGTCGATGTTGCCGAGCAGCTGGCCATCGATCGTGCCAAGGCACTGTTCAGTGCGGACTATGCCAATGTGCAGCCCCATTCCGGTTCCCAGGCCAATGCAGCGGTCTATATGGCATTGTGTGAGCCTGGGGATACCATACTCGGCATGAGTCTGGCGCATGGTGGTCATCTGACCCATGGCGCCAAGCCCAACTTCTCCGGAAAAATATATCATGCAATCCAATATGGATTGAATCCCGATAGTGGTGAAATCGACTACGACGAAGTTGAGCGCCTGGCCAGAGAGCATAAACCGAAAATGATCGTGGCCGGTTTTTCAGCCTATTCAAGGGTTGTCGATTGGCAACGATTTCGCGATATTGCCGATGAAGTGGGTGCCTATCTGTTTGTCGATATGGCCCACGTTGCCGGCCTGATAGCCGCCGGACATTACCCCAATCCTGTACAGATTGCGGATGTCACCACGACCACCACACATAAGACCCTGCGTGGACCACGTGGCGGCTTGATCCTGGCCAAGGCAAATCCGGAAATCGAAAAGAAGCTGAATTCTCTGGTCTTTCCAGGCACACAGGGTGGCCCGTTAATGCATGTTATCGCGGCCAAGGCTGTGGCCTTCAAGGAGGCGATGGAACCTGAATTCAAGGCCTATCAACGGGATGTCATCGAGAATGCGCGTGCCATGGCCAAGGTCTTCATGGAACGGGGATATGATGTGGTCTCCAAGGGAACGGATGATCATCTCTTCCTCGTCAGTTTCATCGAGGCAGGCCTGACCGGTAAAGATGTTGATGCCTGGCTGGGTGCGGCGAATATCACTGTGAACAAGAATGCGGTACCCAATGATCCTCAGTCGCCATTTGTGACATCGGGGATAAGGGTCGGCACACCTGCGGTTACAACCCGTGGTTTCAGCGAAAAGGATTGCGTGGAATTGACGGGTTGGATGTGTGATGTGATCGATAGTCGGGGTGATCAGGCGGTTATCGATGAAATCAGGGCAAAGGTTCTCGCAATCTGTGCCAAATATCCTGTTTATAAGGATTAATGATGATTTTTGAGTACTGAATGCAATGTGCATGCTTCACACGGTTATTAAGCGATGTAGGTGCGTGCAGAGTGAGCATTAAATTTCAAAACTCAAAATTTAAAATTCAAAATTTATAAAGATGCGTTGTCCATTCTGTGGGGCCCAGGATACAAAAGTTATCGACTCCCGACTTGCAGGAGAGGGTGATCAGATTCGCAGGCGTCGCGAGTGCACGGTCTGCAAGGAGCGCTTCACTACCTACGAGACGGCAGAACTCAATCTTCCCTGGGTGGTAAAACAGGATGGCAGTCGGGTCCATTTCGACGGTCGCAAGCTTCGTGCGGGAATGGCTCGCGCACTGGAAAAGAGGCCAGTGAGCGCCGAGCACCTGGATACGGCAATCAACCACATTACCCGAAAATTGATGGCAGGTGGTGAGCGGGAGGTCGCTTCGCTGGCGATTGGCGAACTGGTTATGGATGAGTTGAAGCGGTTGGATCAGGTTGCCTATGTCAGGTTCGCTTCCGTATATCGTAAATTTGAAGACGTGAATGCCTTTCGCGAAGAGATCGAAAAGCTGGAGCAACAACCGAGTCCTGAAGAGCATCGGCGACAGCTTGAACTGTTGCGTGACGAGGAAAAGAAGCGTTGAACAGTGCCCTCGACCAACGCTTTATGGCGCGGGCCATTCAACTTGCCAGGCTGGGTTGGTACAGCACTCACCCAAATCCCCGTGTCGGCTGTCTGATCGTCAAAGAGGGTGAGGTCATTGCCGAAGGTTACCACCGGCGTGCCGGGGAACCCCATGCCGAGCGTAATGCCCTGGCAAAGGCAGGTGTAGCCGCCAGTGGGGCGACAGCCTATGTAACCCTGGAGCCATGCTGCCATCAAGGCAGGACACCCCCGTGCACTGAGGCCCTTATTGAGTCGGGTGTGAAACGTGTCGTGGTGGGGATGCCTGATCCGAATCCCTTGGTAGCGGGGCAAGGCCTGGAACTGTTGCGTCAAGCCGGCATCCAGGTCACTGAGGGAGTGATGCGGTCACAGGTGGAGGCACTCAACCCGGGGTTTATCAAGCGCATGATCCATGGGCTGCCCTATATACGGTGCAAAATGGCTATGAGTCTGGATGGCCGCACAGCTATGGCTGATGGTGAGAGCCAATGGATAACCTCACCCGCAGCCCGGGTGGATGTGCAAAGGTTGCGCGCCCAGAGTGCAGCCATACTCACGGGCGTAGGGACCCTGCTGGCCGATGATCCCTCTATGAATGTTCGCTTGTCCGCGATGGAGCTGGGTCTCGAGGAAGGTGTTCCGATTCCACACCCGGTTCGGGTTGTGCTGGATCCTGAACTTGCTACACCGGGGGACGCTAAAATGCTCGGTTTGCCGGGACCCACGCTGATTATCTGCAGTGAAGAGCAACCGGTCCATGGCGCCGCACTGGAGGCTGCCGGCGCGCAAATTGTGCGGCTGCCGGGAGACAAACAGCGACTCGATCTACACCAGGTAATACGCTTTCTGGGAGAACAGGAGATCAATGAGGTTCTGTTGGAGTCGGGGGCGACCCTGGCCGGCGCAATGCTGGAACAGGGTCTGGTGGATGAGTTGATAATCTATCAGGCACCGCATCTGATGGGAAACAAGGGACGAGGCCTCTTCCTTCTCCCCGGTATTGCGCGAATGGCCGATCGAATCGCATTGCAGGTGACGGATTTACGTCAGGTTGGAACCGATATTCGTATTACCGCAAGACTTAGTGAAACTGGGGGCTGAGCATGTTTACCGGTATCATCCAGGCAGTCGGCACGATTGCCGGCATTGAGACCAGACAGGGTGATCTGCGCTTGACAGTCAATGGCTGTCAGCTCGATATGAGCGATGTGACATTGGGTGACAGCATCGCCACCAACGGTATCTGCCTGACAGTGATCGATTTTTCGCAAGAGGGCTTCAGCGCCGATGTTTCACGGGAGACACTCTCACTCACCACGCTTGAGAAACTGCAACCCGGGAGTCCGGTGAACCTGGAAAAGGCGTTGACCCTGAGTACCCCCCTGGGGGGGCATCTGGTGAGTGGTCATGTGGATGGTGTGGGGCGTGTGGTGGAACGGCGGGATGACGCCCGCTCGATACGTTTCAGGATAGAAGCGCCGGCAGGCCTGGCGCGCTATATTGCCCATAAAGGATCGATCTGCGTCGATGGTGTAAGCCTGACAGTGAACGGCGTGGCGGGCTCCGGTTTTGATTTGAACATCGTTCCCCATACGCTGAGACAGACCATTATGGAAAACTACCGGGTAGGCAGCGAAGTCAATCTTGAAGTCGATCTGGTTGCCCGTTACCTGGAGCGCCTGGTATTGGGTGGAGAGGAGACAAAACGCAGTGTCTCGGGAGTGACCGAGACACTGCTTAAAAAGTACGGCTTTATGCGAAATTAGGCTGCCGTTTTAGTCGTCCTTATTGATGCGCAGCACCAAACGGGCCACGGGACCCTGCCAGGTATGCACTCTGGCGTCGAGGTCGCTTATGCCGCCCGATGGATCGTCATCGCCGATCACGCCCCGATGCAGATGGACTGTCTGATTGTGATCCGCTCCCACTGAGGCAACGCCCCCACTCCCTGCATTACCACCGGGATCGGCCGGTATTCCCGGTGTACCCGGAGCGCCACCACCGGTAATGATTTCGTCATTCGCTTCGGTACCGGCATCATAGCCGTGCAAGTAGTAGGTGTAAGTCCCTTTTTTCTTGGGGATTCTCAACCCATCAAGGCCGACGAAGCCGTCATTGGTGGGTAGAAGCATACCCACGATCGAGAGGTATCGGTTTCTCTTCCTTGGCCTGTCGATGACCGCCTCGGCACTGGCGCCCGGCGCCAACAGGCCTGACGCCGGATTGGCGATATACTCGCCACCGGCTGCTTCCAGATCGCCTATCAGACCATCGATGTTGCCACCCTCCGCCATCGCCTGCAGATTGGCGGAGGCTGGTGCGCTGATCTCAAACAGGTGGGTATTGCGGTTGTGGGCGGCTACCAGCAGTGGCGTGAAGTAGACGGCGTTTGTCAGATTCGTGACCTCAATACTGATTTTTCTTTCGTCTGCCAAGGTGTTTGCAGAGATAAGCAAGCCGACAGATGCGGCTATGGCGGTCAGGGTTTTTTTCATGATCTTCTCCTCTTTGAGATCGGGGTGGTATTTTTACTGTGTATGAGAGTCTGTACCTCTAACTTCCATTTCCGGTCACGAAATCATCACAAATAGATCACATGGGAGGAGTCGACCGGCAACTGATCCTGCCACCTGGAATGAATGCACAGGAACCTGGTGGATGAATTTCAGATGCCCTGATCAGATTGCTCTGTTACAATAAGCGGTTAACTTTGAACACAATTTCATGGGTAGTACATGGCGCTTAACACCACAGAAGAGATCATTGACGACCTGAGGCAGGGGAAGATGGTCATCATCATGGACGATGAGGATCGTGAAAACGAGGGCGATTTGGTGATGGCGGCTGAGTGCGTGACAGCGGACGCCATCAATTTCATGGCCCGTTATGGGCGTGGTTTGATCTGTCTGACTCTCACCAAGGAGCGGTGCAGCCAGCTGCGGCTGCCACTGATGGTCACTACCGATGATGAACTTTCTGCCACTAACTTCACGGTGTCCATTGAGGCGGCGGATGGGGTCACTACAGGGATTTCCGCAGCGGACCGCTCCACTACCATCCGAGCAGCCGTGGCCCAAGATGCAAAACCGCAGGATCTCGTCCAGCCGGGACATATCTTTCCTCTGATGGCGCAACCCGGTGGCGTACTGGTGCGTGCCGGTCACACAGAGGCGGGCTGTGATTTGTCGCGTCTCGCGGGTCATTCGCCGGCTTCGGTTATCGTTGAGATCCTCAATGAGGACGGAACCATGGCCCGTCGTCCCGATCTGGAGAAATTCGCTGCAGACTTTGGTCTGAAGATTGGGACCATTGCCGATCTGATTCACTACAGAATAAGAAACGAGACCACTATCGAACGGGTGAGTGAGTGTAATTTTCCCACGCAATTTGGCAATTTTCGGCTGGTAGCCTACCAGGATATGGTGGATAACGAACTCCATCTGGCGCTCGTCAGGGGGCATCCCGCCGCCGACCGGCCGACGCTGGTCAGGGTCCACATGCAGAACAGTCTTTGTGATCTCTTCGAAGCTAAATTCAGTGAATGCGGGTGGCCGTTGCGAAATGCCATGAGTATGATCGGCAAGGAGGATGAGGGTGTCATCGTGGTGCTGAGGAATCACGATACGGCCAGGGAGATCGTGCAGAGAATGATCGACATGCAGGCTTTCGACAACTCGCAGAAAAAGTTTATCAAGCGAGACAACAGCAAGGAGTTGCGAACCTATGGTGTCGGGGCACAGATACTGTTCGATCTCGGGGTAAGAAAAATGCGGGTGCTCAGTGCGCCCAAGAGCATCCATGCCCTCTCCGGATTCGATATGGAGGTTACCGAGTACGTGGCGGGTGAACAGTAGATCGCCTGTTGCGAATGCGATCGGCGGCAGCGGCCAATCGGCACAATATATCGAGAAACAGGGCGGTGAGACGCCAGGATCGTAAAATTATACGTTGTAATGAATGGACTCCGGCTATAGTTTAGAGGCGAACGGTAAACATCAGTTTCAACTTCAGGGTAGTGATAGATGAGTATAAAGACAATCGAAGGGGCAATGACTGTCGAGAATGCACGCTTCTGTCTGGTGGTGGCGCGTTTCAACAGCTTCATTGTAGAAAGTCTGCTGGATGGGGCCGTGGATACCCTGAAGCGACATGGCGCCAGTGAAGACGATATAACCCTGGTACGGGTGCCGGGCGCATTCGAGATGCCGTTGGCATTGGAGAAATTGGCGGCGAAAGGCGAGTATGACGCCATTATCGCATTGGGTGCTGTGATACGCGGGGGCACACCGCATTTCGACTACGTCGCCGGTGAGTGCGTGAAAGGCATGGCGCAGGTTACGCTGAAACATGGAGTTCCAATCGCTTTCGGTGTATTGACCGTGGACACTATTGAGCAGGCTATCGAGCGCGCCGGCACCAAGGCAGGGAACAAGGGAGCAGAGGCAACCCTGTCTGCCATTGAAATGGTTAACCTCTTGCGTCAGATTGGTTGATGAGTGAAAAACGCAACCAAGCGCGCAAGCATGCGGTACAGGCTATCTATCAGTGGCAGATAGCCGGTCAGGATATCCCTGATATCATCAATCAGTTTCTCGAGGAACAGGATCTCAACAGTTTTGAGATTCCCTACTTCCAGGATTTGATGAAGGGCGTGCCGGGCCACCTGGTGGAATTGGATGAATTGCTCAAGCCCACCTTGGACCGGGCCATCGAGAGCGTGGATCCAGTCGAACGTGCGATTCTGCGATTAGGTGCCTATGAATTGAGCCACAAGCCGGAAATTCCCTATCGTGTGGTAATCAATGAGGCAGTGGAGCTGGCCAAGGTGTTTGGCGCGGAGCAGGGCCATAAGTTCGTCAATGGCGTGCTCGATCAGGTGGCTAGAAAGGTACGTTCCGTTGAGGTCAATGCGGGGCGAAGCTAGGATTACCCGATAGCAGTACCATCGTCATTCTTCATCCTTATATCCATACCGCATATCTGTTTTGGACAACTCCAACGGTATTACTCGTTATCTTCTTTCAGCTTGGTATTGGTATAACGCAGGATCAGGATGGCGAGGGTCAACATCAATATCGCACCGGTAACGGTCAGTATCGTCTTGTCAGGCATCCCCTTGATATCGATGGTCAGCATACGTGTGAGAGCGGTAATTGCGATGTAGATGAGAAATTGAACCGGGAGTCTGCGCGTCTTGAAGTAGATGCCCACCATCGCACCCAATTCCAGGTAGATGAACAGATATCTCTCCCGAGGAGAATGGTGCTCTTTTTCTTCAACACCCTGAAAGTTACACTGGCAATTTACTGGAGACAATAGCCGGCCATCCAATGAGTAAGCGTAGCGACATCTCTGAATTCGACCTTATCAACGACTATTTCGCCGGCATGACGTCACAACGCGAGGACGTGGTATTGGGCATTGGTGATGATGCCGCACTGCTGCGGGTACCACAGGGAATGGAGCTGGCCGTGAGCGTGGATACCCTGGTTGCCGGTGTGCACTTTTTTCCCGACATTTCGCCGTCGGATCTTGGCCACAAGGTGCTGGCGGTCAATCTGAGTGACCTGGCGGCGATGGGGGCCGAGCCGGCGTGGGCGACCCTGGCGTTGACGCTGCCCGGGGTCGATGGCTTGTGGATCAGCGAATTCTGCCGCGGATTTAGCGAACTGGCGGCACACTATGATCTCCAGCTTGTGGGGGGGGATACCACTTCGGGGCCATTGAGTATCACCGTACAGGTTCAGGGTCTTTTGCCCATGGGTGAGGGGTTGACCCGCAGCGGTGCCCAAGTGGGGGATGATATCTATGTCACAGGTACCCTTGGCGATGCCGCATTGGCGCTGGTCTGTAAGCGTGATGGGGACGATCGGCAAGCCATGCCGCAGCTTCTGGGGCATCTCGACCGGCCAATCCCCAGGGTCGAGGCCGGTATCGCCCTGCGCGGTTTCGCCAGCAGTGCAATCGATATCTCAGACGGACTGGCGGCGGATCTCGGCCATATTTTGCAATCGAGCGGGGTTGGCGCCAGAGTGGACCTCGATAGGATACCCTTGTCGCCCTCGGTCACCGCCTCTCTCCAGGAGTCAAATGATTGGTCGCTCATCATCGCGGGTGGTGACGACTATGAGCTCTGTTTTACTCTGCCACCTGTACACCGGGATCAGGTGGCGTCGATCTCCCGGCGAATCGGTGTAACCATGACGCGTATCGGTGTGATTGATGCGCAGTCGGATTTGCGTTGTCTCGTGCCGGATGGGTCTATATGGTCACCTGAGTGTACCGGTTACGAGCATTTTTCGAGATCAGATGGAGATAATTGAGTATGGGTTCAGTTCCACTCCCGGGGATGGCTCCGATCGATGAATGAAGAGAAGGCGTCCCCTGACATGAGCAAGCCGGTGCATCTGCTTGCTTTCGGCTTCGGCAGTGGACTTCTACCCAAGGCGCCCGGCACATACGGCACCCTGGTTGGGGTGCCGCTCTACCTGCTGTTGCAGCCGTTGTCATTGTCACTCTACATACTCTTCGTGTTGTTGGCATTTCTTGCCGGTCTGTGGATCTGTCAACGCACTTCTGAAGACCTGGGGGTGCATGATCATAGTGGTATCGTATGGGATGAAATCGTTGGCTACCTGGTCGGGATGACATTCGCCCCATCCGGTTGGCTATGGATTGTGATCGGTTTTATGCTTTTTCGCCTGTTTGATATCCTCAAACCCTGGCCTATTATCTGGATTGACCATAGGGTGGAGGGCGGATTGGGTATCATGCTTGACGATCTGTTGGCCGGACTCTATACAGCAGGCGCTGTTTTTCTGCTTAATCTGACAGGATGGTTCTCATGAGAAAAGGCTGTTTCATGTTGCTGTTTCTGGCCACTATCTACCATGGCCAGGCCTTTGCGGTTGACCGGGTAGTCGTGGAAGCGCTGTTCACCGATAAGGCGATGGTGACGATTGACGGCGTCAGAAGGCTGCTGAAACTCGACAAGCCCTCTCCCGAGGGTGTGCGGCTCATCTCAGCAAGCAGCAAGGAGGCGGTACTGGAGGTGGATGGAGAACGTCGAACATATCCCCTCGGCGGGCATATCACCACCCGCTTTACCAAACCCGAAGTGATGACGGCCAAGGTATGGCGAAATCAAGCAGGCGCCTATACCACAGTGGGTACGATCAATGGCAGGACGGTCAATTTTCTCATCGATACCGGCGCTACGGCCGTCGCCATGCATGCCAACCAAGCCAAGCGCCTGGGTATAGCCTACAAACTGAAAGGAAAACGTATTTTAGTCAATACGGCCAGTGGCAGCGCAGCTGCGTACGATGTCACGCTCGATAGGGTTCAGGTCGGTGATATCACCCTCAATAATGTCAGAGGGTTCATCATCGATAACAATGGTCCCGCACGGGTGCTATTGGGTATGAGTTTTCTCAACCGGGTCAAAATGGAGGACCAGGGGACCGTGTTGCTATTGGAAAAGCGTTTCTGACATACATGTATGGGTGAGCGGCTGATCGGGATTACACCGGATCGGATGTCTTGTCCCGTTCGATCAGGGCGTAGGCGGAGTGGTTGTGGATGGATTCAAAATTCTCCGACTCAACAGTGTAGGCGCTGATACGCTGTTCACGATTCAATTGCACCGCGATATCCCGCACAATATCTTCGACGAACTTCGGATTGTCGTAGGCGTGTTCGGTGACATATTTCTCATCAGGTCTTTTCAGCAGGCCAAAGAGTTCACAGGAGGCCTGTTCCTCCACCATGTCGATAATTTCTTCGATCCAGATAAAACCGACAGTCCTTGCCTGCACGGTGACATGAGAGCGTTGGTTGTGGGCGCCACGGTCGGAGATCTTCTTCGAACAGGGACAGAGGCTGGTAACCGGAACCACAACCTTGATATCAATGACCGGTTTACCCCCATGGATTTCACCGATCAGCGTTACATCGTAGTCGAGCAGGCTTTTTACACCAGACACTGGTGCCGTTTTATTGATGAAGAAGGGAAAATTCATCTCAATATGACCCGATTCCGCTTCAAGTCTTTCGGTCATCTCGGCCAGCATATCCTTGAATGATTCGACGGTAACCTCTGTTTCATGGCTGTTCAGGATCTCCACGAACCTGGACATATGGGTGCCCTTGAAGTTGTGCGGAAGGTTAACGTACATATTGAAGTTGGCAATCGTATGCTGTTCGCCCTCACTCCGGTCCCTGATTCTCATAGGATGGCGAATGTCTTTGATACCCACCTTGTTGATGGCAATCTGGCGCATATCGGCCGAATTCTGTACATCGGCTATTTGAGAACCGCTAAGCGGTGTCTTGTCGAGCATGTTCATTATTCCTGCCTCACCACCAGGTGAAGGCGTATGGTAAGTGTTGATTCAAGGGTATCGTCACCACAGGTCGGGGACAACTGATAGAACATCAGGTATTTGCAACCGAATCCTCGGATTCAGGGCCGGATTGTGATCATTCCCCTGGAATCAACCGGGTCGAACATACAATTATCTCTAAAACCCTTACCTAGAGTCAAACCGACGGTGTTTACATGAATGCCTCGATGGTTCTTATTAACCATTTATAAAACAATTACTTAGCAATCCCAATTGACAGCGCACTCAATTGTCGTCAAATAGCCTTATGTTGTCGAAGTCAGGCAGGGTTCCAGCTCGCTGGAACTGGCTGCACTTCAGGCAAGAGCTCCCACATCAAGCTAATAGTCTTAAAATCAGTGTTTTCTGGCTGTAATATAGTGTCCTAGCCAACGTAGCGGATCTGCCTCATTATCGAAGGCATCCAGGCTCTGTAATGCCTCATGTATGAGTTCTTGTGCCTTCTCTTTGGCGCCGGCGAGTCCGAGTAGCGAGGGGTAGGTCGGTTTTTCCTGGACCAGATCCTTGCCTTGGGTCTTTCCCAGAGTTTCAGTGTCGCCTTCGATATCGAGGATATCGTCCTGAATCTGAAACGCCAGCCCAATACACTTGGCGTAGTGATCGAGATGATGGGTGAGGGCCTTATCGGCGTCAGGATCGAGCAAGGCACCCAAGCGTACCGCAGCACGGATCAATGCGCCGGTTTTATGTATGTGCAGATTCTCCAACTCTGCCAGGTTGAGTTCCCTCCCCACAGCCTCCAGGTCGATCGCCTGTCCTCCTGCCATACCGCGAGAACCACTGGCCCGCGCAAGGGTTTCCACCATTGAGAGCCTGATCCGGGCGTCCGCCTGCATACACGGGTCGCAACAGAGGGATTTGAAGGCCAGGGATTGCAAGGCGTCCCCCACCAGGATTGCCGTCGCCTCATCATAGGCGCGGTGACAGGTTGGTTGATTCCGTCTCAAATCATCATCGTCCATTGCAGGCAGATCGTCATGAACGAGGGAATAGGCGTGGATCAGTTCGACAGCGGTGGCAGGGGTGTCGAGTCTTTCCCAGGAGACATTCAGTGCCTGACCGGCTGCATACACCAGCAGGGGCCGGATTCGCTTGCCGCCGTTCAGGGTGGCGTATCGCATGGCCTCATGCAGGCGTGTTGGCAGGGTGGTGGAGGGGGGTAGAATTCGGTCAAGGGCCTGCTCCACACGCTGTTGGCATTTGAGGGTGAAGGCCTTCAGGCCGTCATTCATTGTCATCGGTGAAGGATTCCAGCTCGGGTGTTTGTGTCTCGCCGTTGAGAATGCGTATTTTCTGTTCAGCCTCTTGCAGTGATGCTTGGCAGATTCGGGTCAGTGCTACCCCACGTTCAAATGATTTCAGTGACGCCTCGAGCGACAAATCGCCCTGCTCAAGAGTGTCTATCAGGCTTTCCAGCTCTTTCATCGCCTCTTCGAAGGTGGGTGTTTTCGGTTTTCTTGGCACTTTCTTTTATCGCTTTAATTGAAGGCTTCCCGGGAAGCCAGGGCATCAGAGGTAACCTACCCTACCCCTTATACGCCGGTCAATGATAGAGATACACTGGATCTGCTACGGAACGAGGGGGGTGATCTAGATGAGACTCGCCAGCACTCTTCCAGATGTGTAAACTCCCGCCGTTGATAACCATTAGCATAGGATCGACAGAGAAAGATGAGTGGTAGTTACGACGCTTCTGATATCGAAGTCCTCAGCGGTCTGCAACCGGTTCGAAAGCGACCAGGGATGTACACCGATACCACCCGGCCCAATCATCTTGCCCAGGAGGTTATAGACAACAGTGTTGACGAGGCGGTTGCCGGTTATGCCAAATCGATCGACGTCACGCTGCATAAGGACGATTCACTGGAGGTTGTGGATGACGGTCGCGGCATGCCTGTGGATATCCACCCCCAGCAGGGAGTGCCAGGAGTCGAGGTGATCCTGACCAAACTGCATGCCGGCGGCAAGTTCTCCAACAAAAGTTACCGTTTCTCCGGCGGTCTGCATGGTGTTGGCGTATCTGTCGTCAATGCGCTCTCGAAGCACCTGGAGGTATGGGTACGACGGGGCGGCAAGGAGTATAATATGGCTTTCGCCGATGGTCATAAGGTCTCCGACCTGGAGATCGTCGGTAAAGTGGGCCGTAACAATACCGGCACCCGGGTGCGTTTCTGGCCGGATCCGGGCTATTTTGACTCCTCTCGCTTCTCTACGCGTCAATTGCGCCATGTTCTCAGGGCGAAAGCGGTCCTCTGTCCCGGTCTGAAAGTCTCATTTTTCGATGAGAAGAGCGGTGAAAAGGAGGCATGGATCTACCAGGATGGGTTGAGAGACTACTTGCTGGATGCCTTGCAGGGCGTGGCAAAAATCCCGCAACAGGCATTTGTGGGCGAGATGTCAGGGAATACCGAAACCGCCACTTGGGCTGTGCTCTGGTTGCCGGAAGGCGGTGAACTGGTGACCGAGAGCTATGTCAATCTGATTCCTACCTCCCAGGGTGGAACTCATGTGAACGGTCTGCGCACAGGTCTTACGGACGCGGTCAGAGAATTCTGCGAATTCAGGAATTTAATTCCCCGCGGGGTCAAGCTGACGCCAGAAGATGTATGGAATCGGGTCTGCTATGTGCTCTCCGTCAAATTACAGGACCCTCAATTTTCCGGACAAACCAAAGAGCGTCTATCTTCAAGGGAGTGTGCCACCTTCGTCTCCGGGGTGGTCAAGGACTCATTCAGTCTTTGGCTGAATCAACACACGGATATGGGCGAGCAGATTGCCGAGATGGCGATCTCATCTGCACAGAGCCGAATGCGAGCCGGACGCAAGGTGGCCAGAAAAAAGGTGACTCAGGGACCGGCGTTGCCTGGGAAGTTGGCGGATTGCAGTTCGGTGGATCCGCTAAGAAGCGAACTGTTTCTGGTAGAGGGTGATTCAGCCGGTGGATCGGCAAAACAGGCGAGGGATAGGGAGTTTCAGGCGATCATGCCGTTACGGGGCAAGATCCTCAACACCTGGGAGGTTGAGCATGGTGATGTGCTGGCCTCGCAGGAGGTACATGACATTTCCGTTGCCATCGGTGTTGAACCCGGCAGCAGCGACCTGTCAAAACTGAGATTCGGTAAAATCTGCATTCTTGCCGATGCGGATTCAGATGGACTGCATATTGCAACTCTTTTGTGTGCCCTGTTCCTGCGTCATTTCAAGCAACTTGTGGAGCAGGGACATGTCTACATAGCCATGCCGCCGCTTTACAGGATCGATGTGGGAAAACAGGTCTTCTATGCATTGGATGACTCGGAAAAACAGGGGGTGTTGGATCGCATTGAAGCGGAGAAATTACGTGGCAAAATCAATGTGCAACGATTTAAAGGTCTGGGTGAAATGAATCCTCTACAGCTACGGGAAACGACTATTCATCCGGATACCCGGCGCCTGATACAGTTGACGATAGAACATGGTGACAACACAAACCGTATCATGGATATGATGCTTGCCAAGAAAAGGGCGTCTGATCGTAAAAAGTGGCTGGAAAAGAAAGGGGATTTGGCTGAGATATGACAATCGAGATCTAAGAATGAGGTGGAATTGCAATTGTTTTTACAAGGCTAAGTTTGTAGTGAGTGGCTTTTTATTGGTCTTCGGCCTGGTTTTGGCCAGTGGCTGGCCGAAACCCGTGTGCGCGGCTGATTTCGAACCTCTCGATGAGATTGCCCTCATGAGTATGATTGAGCACTTGAGGGCCATGCAGCAGCTGGCGCCGCAATTACGCATACAATTGAGAAGCGTACGCATGAATATGAAGTTCGATGTCAGGGAGATTCACAACATCGAACGCAGTATTGGAAAAGCGCAAACCGATATCGAGCGTTTGATCGCGATGCATGAAACTAATCGTGTCAACTCCATCAGGGCCCACTTTCTGGTGGATGATCTTCGTCGCAAGGCCTCTACCTTGGATCAGGGCCTGTCGCATGTAACGCAACGGATCATGAAGAAATATGGTGTGTCGGAGGAAAAAGAGCTTCAGAACATCGAAATCAATGAGGAAGACAGTCAACTGCTCTCTCTGCTTCAAGATTACAGTCAATTGATGGATCAGAGTTTACAACTGGTGTCTGGGGCATCGCGGGAAGAATCCCCGCAAGCAACGGAGTAACAATACTCGGTCGACGTATCTGAGGCAAATCCAGTGATTTGCCATATATCAATGATTGACCTGTAAACACCATGCATCATTGCCACCCTTATCCACTGACCCGGTAACCAAGTCGATCTATTCGGTTGCTGGATTGATGGTCAGTGGCAATACACCAACTGCCATGGCCTGTTGACAGGCTTTTGATCACCGTGACGGACGGGTTGCAGTTTGACCACAGTATTCAGGTGATAGAGTTTTAGAAATGCAAAGAACAGCACTTTATACAGCCATCGCGTTGGCGGGTGGTGTACTCATATGGCTGCTTTTGTTCTGGAGTCCTGTCGCTCAGGAAGAGCATGTTATTATCGAACCAAAGATTGCCCCGGAACCGACAGGTGGTGATTTTTCCTTAACCTCGTATCGCGGTCCAGTGAGTCTGAGCGACTACCGTGGCAGGGTCGTACTGCTCTATTTCGGCTATACCTGGTGTCCGGATATTTGTCCGACCAATCTTGCACTGATGAGTACAGCCCTGTCTGCAATGAATGATGTTGATCGAGATCGGATACAACCGTTGTTTGTGAGTGTCGATCCGGAACGCGATACCCCGCAACGCCTGAGGGAGTATGTGGAGTATTTCCATCCTTCAATACTCGGTCTGACAGGCAGTAAGCATATGATTGACGATATCGTCGAACGTTATGGCGGCGCATACCGTATCGTGAACAAAAAGGATGACGAACCCTATGTCGTCGACCACACGGCAGACACCTATATCATCGATAGTCAGGGCAAGCTGGTACGCAGGATGGCCCATGGATCCAGCGTCGAGGAGTTGCTCGGCGCAATACAACCCCTGCTTCAGGAAAACCTGAGCAGATAACCCGCCGATTTCAGATAGTCCGCCTCCTGTTCCAGTTCCTTACGAGTCAATGGATGGTGTGCAATCCACTCTTCGGGAAATACCAGGGATATCTTGTGATATTCCACCTCCAGTCGCGGCACGGGTTTTGCCGCAGCGGATCTTGCACGATGGGTCAGTACCGAAAGTCGTAACAGAATGCAGAGCTGTTTGGTGCAGCTCACGACATCCTCGGGTAGTGCCTCGAATATGGTTGTTGGAAATTTCCGTCGATGTCCTCTGACCAAGGCAGCGAGAACCTTCTGTTCCTGCAGGGAGAAGCCGGAAAGGTCGGATTTTTCCAGCAGATAGGCGCCGTGTTTCTGAAATTGACTGTGGGATACGGTCAATCCCATCTCATGCACCTTGGCTGACCATGAGAGCATTGCTTTATGACGCGGTTCTAGCAGATTCCAGGGCCTTTTGGCCTGTTCCAGGAGCGCCAGGGCGGTATTCTCCACCCGATCCACCTGTTCCTGATCCACGTCGTATCGACGCATCAGGGTCTTAAGGGTCCGCTCACGGGCATCCTCCTGTTGATTACGCCCGACCATGTCGTATATCAAGCCTTCGCGCAAGGCTTCGGAGGAGACTTCCATATGTCCGATGCCAATTTGATCGAATATAGCCGATAGCACAGCCAGACCTCCGGCAAATACCGGTTTTCTTTCTTCTGACAAACCCTTCAGGTCGAGCTTGTCGATGCTGCCGGCTTCAATCAATGTTCGTTTGAGACGCTCCAGTGATTCAAGATTAATCCCGGTTTCACTCCATCCCTGTTGCAGGACTACATTACCGATCGATTTGATACTGCCCGAACTGCCGATTGCCCGCGTCCAATCTCCATCTCTGAATTCATACCTCACCGGACGAATCTCCAAGCTGCAGGCAAGCTCCGCATCACGCATGGCTTGTGCCGTTATCTTACCGTCGGCAAAGAACCTGCGGCTTATACTGACACACCCCATATGCAGACTTTCCCGCTCATGAGATTGATAACCTTGACCGGTGATCAACTCAGTACTGCCGCCGCCGATATCGACCACCAGCCGCGTTTCATCGCCTGCGGCAAGTCCATGCGCCACACCAAGATAGATCAAGCGTGCTTCTTCTCGTCCGGCGATAATTTCAATAGGATGCAGCAATGCCTTTTCGGCCAGACCGTGAAAGTTGTCATCAGGATGGATCTGGCGCATGGTGTTGGTGCCGACGACACGGATATTTTCAGCCGGCAACGGACGTAGACGCTGCGCATATCTTCGTAAACACTCAAGGGCACGCTCTGCAACGTGGGGCATGAGATGCTTGTCTGCAGTCAGCCCTTCACCGAGCCGGACCGTCTCTTTCATTCTGTCAATGATCTGCAGATGACCATCGATGACCCGCGCAACAATCAGGTGAAAGCTGTTTGAACCGAGGTCAATGGCTGCGATCGCTTCATTGAGATTGGCCTCTGGGGTCTGTTCCGGCATTTTCTGTCTTGACTCCTGCATTATGTGATTCTGAGCGCTCGTTATACTTTGATGAGGATCTTTAGCCTTGTTTAAAAGGTCAGACATCATATCAGGAATTACTGGCTGGAACCTGTTAACAGCCCATGAACGATAGTACTCTGGACGCAACTTTCATCAATCGGTGACAATAGTGACTGAGAGCCTGTTAACACACATCCAATTGGCTCAGTTGCCCCTGTAAAAGCGCCAATCAAGGTGCGAGGAGAGAGGTTTGGTGATTCCAACTGAACGACGAGCAACGCCGAGTGGCACTATTGTTCGCATATGCAGAATAACTACCCATCGCTCACGCTGCCTTGCCGGACAAAAAAGTCCCGGCAGGGCCGATTGGATGAGTGTTAACAGGCCTTAGGATTTGAAATGAAGTATTGCAGCCACTGCGGCGCTGAGGTCGAAGTCAGGGTTCCCGAAGGTGATAACAGGCCAAGACATGTATGTATTATCTGTAGTACCGTTCATTATCAAAATCCCAAGATCGTGGTCGGATGCATCCCCGTGTGGGAACAACAGATCCTCTTATGTCGCCGCGCCATAGAGCCCCGCTACGGTTTGTGGACCGTGCCGGCGGGGTTCATGGAAAATGGTGAGACGAGTCAACAAGGCGCCGCCCGGGAAACCTGGGAAGAGGCATGTGCGCGGGTGGAAGTGGAGGGGCTCTATACGCTATTCAATCTTCCACATATCAACCAGGTATATCTGTTGTTTCGCAGCCGGTTGCTCGATCTCGATGTTGCGGCGGGGGAGGAGAGCCTGGAGGTCAAGTTATTCGATGAACAGGAGATACCTTGGGAAAAGCTGGCTTTTCCGGTGATTAAGGAGTCGTTAAAGCTCTATTACGCCGATCGCGAAACCGGGACATATCCTTTACGCAGCGGCACTATAACCCGCGCTGCGGGTACAGCCGGAAGTTACCGTATTATCCTCGATCCGAGTTAAGGAATAAATTCACGGCAGTTGCCTGGTACGTCCCTGTACATAATTTATAGTGTAGGACGATTGTAGCCGGATGGGTGTTAACAGGACCTAGAGTCCCGTGCCGCCATAGCTTGGTACCAGGCGTACATTATTGGCCACGTAGCCGTCATCCTTATCACTCTTTTGGATATAGAATTCGAGTATGGAGTCCCGATTTGACATTACTTCATCCGTGACTTCGTCAGCCAGTTCATTGGCGTGGCAAAAGACACTCTCGTAAGGAGAGCCATCCTGGCGGGGATCGATAATCCACATATTAGGATCGATACGTTTGAGAAAACGTAAAAAGCCATAACCCTTTTCCGGAAACCACTTCGCACAGACCCCTCGGACACAGGAACCCGGTTCTCCCCAATCATTGCGCGGTTCATATGAGATCGGCAACAGATCGGGGATCAGAAAACCCGAATAGTAATCGTCTACAAGTCTGCGCAATTCCTGCGAAACATTGCGGAACCCGAGCAATTCAACCCGACAGCCGCGATCCTGCAGGGCGGTCACGACCTGCAGAAAATCGCCGTCACCTGTGACGAGAAGCAACAGGTCGAGTTTCTCCGATTGCAACATGGCATCAACGGCCATATCCAGATCTGCATTGGCTTTGGTGGTGACGTTACCCTCTTCATCCGTATAGCGGCGGACATTCTTCACAATGACTTTCCAGCCGTACTCTCTGACCATTTGCTGATAGGTCATGGCACGACGACGATACTCGGGATCCTCCTTGGCGCGTTCCTGGTCGAAGGCTATGTAGGTATTGAGCCTGAGAAGGGATCCGCCATATCGCGCTGCGAACATCCTCAGGATGTCGTAGCGCAGCTGGTATCCGCCGTTATATCTGACATTTTCTGCGTCGACAAATACGCCAATTTTAATATCTTGATGCAATGTGTTGTACCTGAACTATAAAAATACAAAAAGTGTTTAGGCATTGTGAGATGAAGCGACATCCCCACGATTGAGGGTCGTTGACGGTGCGTTTATCCCTGCAAGTCCGATGGCGTTGGTCACGCCGATTGTACGCCCAATGGGTCGAATAGCTCGATCAATAGCCTGATTTATTAAAGATGGGAAACCAACCAAAAAATAATATAGATAGTTAAGTGATAAAAATCGTTTCATTCATCTTTATTCTCGAAAGTATATTAATTATACAACGGTTTTGGGAATATTTTTAATGGCGAGCTAAACTAAGACTCATAAAAAATGCGGGATATTTCGCGATTTCCCCAGGTTTCCAATGTCGGGCCGTAAGTCAGAACCGATACGACTGGATGCCTGATATTTATGCGTGGCAGCAGTATTGGAAGATGAAATGCCCCCCCGCACTATGAGATATTGCCGATGCATCGGGAAAGAGGAATCCATTATTAACGCAAGTCTTGCATTTAAACATGCTATAAGATAGAGCAAAACAATAACAGAAACCCAAAGGCGGATAATATGACGTCCACCGATATTCCGGTACATCAACGTTTTAACGCGCATGAACTGTTTCTGCAGGCAGATCGATTAGAGCCATGTGTATTGGTGATATTCGGTGCTGCTGGTGATTTGACACGACGCAAGCTCATACCTGCACTCTATAATTTGGTGCACGAACAGGCACTGGATGAACGTTTTGCGGTTATCGGCTACAGTCGCAGGCCTCAAAGTGATGAACAATATCGCGCCATCCTTTTTGACGGCCTGAAGACCTACTCGCGATCTCAACCCATTGATGACGGTGTCTGGCAGGCATTCAGCAAGCGCATCAGCTATGTGGAAGGTAATTTTGAAGACCCGGAAGGTTATGTTGCCCTGCGCGGGGCATTGGAAGCTATCGAACAAGTAATCGGCAGCGAAGGAAATCGTCTATTCTATTTCGCCACACCCCCCTCCGCAGCACCGGTGATACTGCATCGCCTGAGTGAAGCCGGTTTACTGCAATCTGGAGGTGCAGCTGCACCCTGGACGAGGGTTATCATGGAAAAACCCTATGGCCGGGATCTCGAATCGGCAAGCGAACTGAACCGGATCGTCGCTGAAGTGTTGCAGGAGGATCAGGTCTACCGGATCGACCACTATTTGGGTAAGGAGACGGTCCAGAATATTCTGGTGGCCCGATTGGGAAACACCATATTCGAACCCTTGTGGAACCGAAAGTATATCGATCACATCCAGATCACTGCAGCCGAGTCCATCGGCGTGGAAGGCCGGGGTAGATTCTATGATAAAACTGGCGTGATAAGGGATATGGTACAGAGTCATCTGCTGCAGGTCCTCTCCCTCTGCGCCATGGAACCGCCGGTCTCTTTCGCCGCTGACGATATTCGGGATAAACGGGTCGAGGTATTGCGTTCACTGCGTCAATTCTCATCTCAGGAGGTTTTGCAGCATCTGGTCTTTGGTCAATATCGTGGTTACCGCGATGAGGAGAACGTGGATCCGCAGTCGCGGACGCCAACCTACGCTGCCATTAAATGCTATATCGATAACTGGCGATGGCAGGGGGTTCCATTCTTTCTTCGGGTCGGTAAGCATCTGGCGCAGCGAATGACAGAAATCTCTGTGGTGTTCCGCCCTGTGCCGCTATGCCTGTTCGGACGCGATGATGTCTGTCAGGATCTTGAACCGAACGTATTGACCATCCGTATCCAACCGGATGAGGGCATGGCCCTTAAAATATCCAGTAAGCGGCCGGGTGGTGAGATGGAGGTGGGTTCGGTGGAGATGGACTTCAGTTATTCCGAGACCTACACCCATCCCATCAAAGATGCCTACGAAAGATTGCTGCTGGATGCGGTGAAAGGGGATGCCACACTGTTCGCCAGACGGGATGAAGTGGAGTTCGCCTGGCGTTTCGTGACCCCCATTCTGAATAACTGGGAAAGCGCGGTAAAACGTCAACCGGTATTCTATGCCGAGGGCAGCGAAGGCCCTGAGGAAGCGGAGAAACTGATGGATCGCTATAGCCGGCAATGGCGGGAGATTATTTGATGGATAGATTCATTGTCGATCCAGTTGAGTTTGCAGCTCAGGCTGAGCGGTGGATAGGTGACAAAATCCAGCGGGTGCTTGAGTCATCCATGCGATGCCACCTCATGCTGGCCGGTGGGGCGACCCCTCTGCCTATCTACCGGCGCCTGGCGATGCGCAAGGATATACCCTGGTCGCGCATCGATCTCTATTTCGGCGATGAGCGTTGTGTGCCGGTGAACACATCGGAGAACAATTACACCACGGTTATGCGCAGCTTGTTTCCGGATGGTGACAGGCCCGATGGTATGAATGTCTATCGCATGTGCGGCGAAGAGGATCCGGACAAGGCGGCGGAAGTGTACGAACTGGTATTACCGGAGAGGGTCGACATCCTTCTCCTGGGAGTCGGTGATGACGGTCACACGGCATCGATCTTCCCCGGGTCGGCCGCGTTGGATGAAGAGAAGCGACGTGTAATGCCTGCGATTGCCGCAAAGCCACCGCTACAAAGGTTGACGATTACCCCACCCGTTATTCAAAGCGCCAGATATCTGTTGGTTATGGTCCAGGGTGAGGAGAAGGCGGATGCCGTTCGCAGGGCGTTGGTCGATCGCAGCGTGCCGGCAGCCATAGCATTGGACGGGGATTGGTTGATGGACATCCAGGCGGCCCGTGCGTTGCCGGAAGAGCAAAGACTGGGTTTCTAGAGGCTGTAGACGACAGGCCTTAACTGACAGGAACAGACCATGACTGAAATCAAACATTTTCATATCGGCCTGATCGGATTGGGTGTCATGGGACGCAATCTGGCGCTTAACATGGAAGAGAAGGGATTTCCGGTTGCGGTGTGGAATCGCCGCAGCGCCGCAATCACTGAGTTTTTAGATGAGCATCGTGGTAAGGGGTTTGGCGGGGATCCCGAGATGGCCCGGTTTATAGACCTGCTGGAGCGGCCAAGAAGGATCCTGCTGATGGTCAAGGCGGGAGACCCCGTGGATCAGGTGATCGAACAGTTGATCCCGTTGTTGGAGCCCGGTGATATCATCATGGATGGCGGCAACTCATGGTTTGAGGATACCCGGCGCCGGGAAAGCTATCTGCGCGAGAAAGGACTTCACTTCGTCGGTGTCGGCATATCCGGTGGTGAGGAGGGGGCGCGCCACGGTCCCTCGATGATGCCGGGCGGTTCCAGCGACTCCTATGCGGAGGTTCGTGCGGTGTTTGAGGCGATCACCGCCCAGACCGAGGCGGGTGCCTGTGTCACTCATGTGGGGCCGGACGGTGCCGGCCATTTCGTCAAGATGGTCCATAATGGGATCGAATACGCGGATATGCAGCTGCTTGCTGAGGTCTATGACCTGATGCATCGAGGTCTGGGCCTAAGTGAGATTGAGATGGCCGAGCGGTTCGACAGTTGGAATCAAGGCCCGATGGAATCTTTCCTTGTGGAATTGACCGCCCAGGTGATGAAGGTTGTGGATCGGGATAGCGGCTCACCCCTGGTGAGTCTGGTGATGGATAAGGCAGGGCAGAAGGGGACCGGCCGTTGGACGGTACAGGCCGCACTCGAGCAGGGTGTAGCGGTGCCTGGCATCGCTGCCGCAGTGGATGCCAGGCTGCTCTCTGCAATGAAAGCCCAGCGCGTGGCGGCATCCCCACTGCTACATGGGCCTGAAGTCAGCGATACAACTGAAAAGGAAGCCTTGCTGGCGGATCTCCACGGCGCCATATACGCCTCTCGGATCACTGCGTACGCCCAGGGATTGGATCTGATTCAAAGCGCTTCGGAACGCTATCAGTGGTCGATCGATCTGGCCGAAACAGCGCGTATCTGGAAGGGAGGGTGTATTATCAGGGCGCGACTGCTCGATCCCATCCGCAACGCCTTTTCCAATCACCCGAAACCGATAAATCTGATGGTCGATCCTGCATTGGGAGCTCAGTTACAAGGGTTGCAGGTTGCCTGGCGAAAAGTGGTCTGTTTTGCCTGCGGTGCCGGGATCCCGGTTCCGGTGATGAGCGCCTGTCTCAACTATTTCGACAGTTACCGGACCGACCGGTTGCCGCAAAACCTGATCCAGGCCCAGCGGGACGCCTTCGGCGCCCATACCTACGAACGAGTGGATCACCCGGAATGGGGTTTCATCCACTCGGACTGGCGGTAAAAAAAATATCCTGATTGCCCACAATACTCAGCCACTGTATAGGTGACTTGGTGATCGTGGGTTGTATAAGCAAACCGCGAATAGTCGCGAATGATTTTTCTGTCCGCAAATGAACGCGAATGAACGCAAATATATTTATTTACTGTACAACAGGATGTAACACAGACTCTAACCTACCGCGAGGGAGAGGTAGGGTGAGAGCGGATAGCTGACAATGGTGGGTAACCAGGAAAAATATTAAAGCTATTTGCGTTTATTCGCGTTCATTTGCGGACTTTACTTTTTAAATAAAGTGCCTGCCACACAAAAAGATTGCCTTGCGCTACAGGTCCTGCCAGTCGGTCAATAGAAGCCCCGATCCGACACCGGCCAGGCCGGCGCCGATGAGGCCCCCGACAACAGCACCCGGCAGATTCCCGTGGATAACCTCCAATGCGGCGGAGAGCGGCCCCGCTACACTGTCGTCAATAGAACCGATCATGACGAAAAAACAGAGTGCGATAAACCCCGATACCCCCACGCCCACCATCAAACCATCCCCCACCGGTGGCAGCAGATTGTCGTAGAGCTTGATAAATCCGGGGACCAGGGCGACATAGAGGATACCGGTAAGGGGGCAGAGGAGGGCCACTAGGGTACTGATTGAAAGCGGAGCAGTGAGGTTGACAGCCAGCAGATAGGTAAGTGAGGCCAACCAGCCGGCGCTGAATCCAGCCAGGGTTTTCGCATCTGCGCGATTTACCCGTGAACCCATGGAGAAGACGCCATACAGCGCACCGACAATCGCTCCCACAACGGAGACCAATATCACTAACATCAAGAGATCGACCGGGTGATCTGTAAGGATGAAATAGAAAATGGAAATAGGTGAAATAATGGTCGTCATCAAAACCGCAAGACGCATACTGCTGTATATCAGCGCGCCAAGGGTTCCGGCGAGTACGCCGGCGAACAGGTAGGGATCGATCGGCAGTTGCCAATAGTCGGCGAAAGCGGCCGAGAAGACAAACAGCATGGCGTAAAGCAATCCGATAAACGCCCAGATTGCGCCCCGAATCAGGGCTTCTTTAAGTCGCTGCTGTGACATCGCTGATGGATGCTGATTCTGCATGATACCTTATGTTCTGTGATTGCTCATGCCGTACATCTCACGTCCCTCGGAGAGTCTCAGCCAGCCCTTGATGATGCGATAGATCAACCACACCATATTAACCAAAAGCACCGGGTAGCCAATCAGGATAAAGATTGTGAGGTAGCCGATCACTATCCACAGGAGACTGAACCAGAAGGTGCGGATCTGCCATCTGTAGTGTGATTCAAGCCAACTGTTCCTGACATCGTCGCGCTTGACGTAGTTGATAATGACGGCAATCAGAAAGGTAATGACGAACAGGAAAGAAAGGGCCTGCAGTGCATATACCGCCATTGCGATGGTTTTTTCCCGATCATTATGGATGTTGTTGATCGCCTTCGTCGAACCGTTCATCATCACATCATGTCACTGATTCATGCCACATGCCAGAGCATGGCCGCATTGATACACATAGAATAAGCCGGCAGTATTCGTGGGTTAGATATTCAATCACAATAAATTATTCTTTTTCAGTCGTTGTTCCATACTATAATTAGTTCGGTTGGCGAATAATAGAAGACAATATTCTGCTCAACAATCGGTAGCTGATCGAATGGGCACTTCATGAAAGACATCTTTGTTACACGCACTGTACGCATACCCGATCCGCTCCGCATCAGCCGTTATCAAAAAAGCCCTGAACTCGGACCAAGGATACTCTTCTTCAGCGGTGGCAGCGCCCTCAATGACGTTAGCCGGGTCTTGAAAGGCTACACCCATAATTCAATACATCTGGTAACCCCATTCGACTCCGGCGGCAGTTCCGCCAAACTACGTCAGGCATTCGACATGCCCTCTATTGGAGATTTGCGCAGTCGACTCGTTGCATTGGCGGATGAAACAGTGACCGGACATCCGGAGGTCTATGAACTACTGATCTACCGTTTTCCCCTTAAGGCAGAGAAGGGTGAGCTGCTACATCAGCTCGAGTCAATGATCAGAGGCAGACACCCGCTGGTGGAACCGGTAAACAATCCCATCAGGCGTATCATCCGCTATCAGTTGGGTTATTTCTATGACGCCATGCCGGCAAAGTTCGATCTGCGTGGAGCCAGCATCGGTAATCTGATTCTCAGTGGCGGTTATCTCAATAACCATGAACATCTCGATCCGATCATCTTTCTGTTCGAAAAGCTGTTGGGGGTTCAGGGACTGGTGCGTGCGGTCGTAAATGATAAATTCCATCTCACGGCAGAGTTGGAAGATGGCAGTCGTATAGTCGGTCAACATCTGCTGACCGGCAAGGAGGTTTCGCCCCTTGAGAGTCCGGTGAAAGAGATCTCTCTCTCCAGACGCTTGGATAAATACACACCGGTGAAATCGCAATTACGCAAAAAAAACCATAAGCTGATACAAAAAGCGGAGTTGATTGTCTATCCCCCCGGCAGTTTTTACACCAGTCTGGTGGCCAATCTACTGCCTCAAGGTGTCGGGGCCTCGATAGCGGAAAATGATTGCCCTAAGGTCTACGTACCAAATCTGGGTGCAGATCCGGAACAGCTGGGTATGAATCTGAACGATGCGGTGCGGCGGTTGATGCACTATTTGCGTAAAAATTTGTCGGGTAATGCCGCAAAAGGAAGGCAATTGAATTTCATACTCCTCGACAGTAGAAATGGGCAATACCCATCGAAACTCTCTGCCAAGCTTGTCGAGGAACTTGATATTCAGGTAATCGATACAACGCTTATCAGTAGACGCAGCGCACCCTACTACGATTCGAAACTGCTGGTCTCGGCCCTGCTCTCCCTTACCTAGGGCCGATTGGATGAGTGTTAACAGGCCCCAGGGTCCAGCATTTGGATAGCCGATTGTTTGCGGATAATAAGAAATGGCCGCAAATGAACGCCAATCATGAAAAATTTACGCAAATTACCAATTGGTCGAATGTAGGATGAATGATAACCAAAGAATTAACTTCATGGGTGTAGTTAACCGTGTAAATGCCTTCTGAGTAAGCCGGGTCTGTCCAGATAGGGCATACTTGCCGGGTGCGTTATTGTAAAATACCGATTATCCCTTTATTTTAAATGGCTTATGCAATTCGGCTGAGCACCGGACATAAGTGTAATGTCTATCTAGACTGCAGGGGTCTGCAAACCGGTATACAGTGTATATACTATTGGGATATTCTCGCTGAACATAGTATCCAGCGACGATCCGTTAGTGAATGGGGACACCCTTACCAATCACACACTTGCCATATTTGGTAAAGCATCAATGATGCCAGCAGGTTTTTCATGACACTCAATGGCTTATTCGATTTATCACTGTCAGATTTTATTATTCTGATCCTGGTTCTCACCCATATCACCATCGTTTCGGTGACAGTCTTTCTTCATCGTCATCAGGCCCACCGGGCGCTCTGGTTACATCCTGTGCTGAGCCATTTCTTTCGATTCTGGCTCTGGTTGACGACCGGTATGGTGACCCGTGAATGGGTGTCCATCCATCGCAAGCACCATGCGAAGTGTGAAATGGAGGACGATCCCCACAGTCCCCAGATCCAGGGATTGAGCAAAGTGTTGTGGCAGGGTGCAGAGCTTTACCAGCAGGAGGCAAAGAATCAGGAGACCCTGGAACGCTACGGTAAGGGAACACCGGACGATTGGCTGGAACGCCATCTCTATACACGCTACAACTATTTGGGCATCGCACTGCTGTTTGTCGTTGAGTTGATACTGCTGGGCCCTGCAGGCATTACGGTCTGGGCTATCCAGATGATATGGATACCGTTCTGGGCTGCGGGGGTGATCAATGGTATCGGCCACTATTGGGGCTATCGCAATTTCGAGATCCCCAATGCGGCGACCAACATTGTTCCCTGGGGAATCTTTATCGGTGGAGAGGAGTTGCACAACAACCATCACGCCTTCGGCAGCTCCGCCAAGCTGTCAAACCGGTGGTGGGAGTTTGATCTGGGCTGGTTCTATATCAAGTTGTTCACTTTTTTACGATTGGCAAGAGTGCTCAAGATTGCACCCAAGCGCGCCTTGATCGCAGAGCGTTCACAACTGGACATAGATGCGATTAAGGCGCTGACTGTCAATCGGCTGCAATTGTTGAGTGATTATCGTCGCAAGGTGTTGAAGCCGGTGTTCAGATATGAGATCAGGCATGCCCAACGTCCGCTGCGAAGTCTATATCGCAGTGCCCAGCGCCTGGTGCGCCGGGACAGCATGCTGCTGAGCGATAGCGACCTGTTACAGCTGAAAGAGATTCTCGATACCAATGCGGCCCTGGACAAGGTCTATCAGTTCAAATTGAAGCTGCAGGCGATCTGGGAACAGCAGGCCTCCAGCCACGAAAAACGTCTTGAAGCCCTGAGTCTATGGTGTGCCCAGGCGGAAGCGAGCGGAGTGGAGGCGTTACAGGAGTTTGTCTCCATCCTCCGATCCTACGGGATGACGCCGGTGCGGTGACACCTTGCGCTGCTAAACAAGGAGGTTTTCAACATCTTCGTGCGGGGGGCGGACGGTAACAGACGGGGGTTTTGCATGACCGACTCGTTCAACAAGCTGTGGCTCAAGGGACAGGCGGAAGAGGATATCTATTTCGCCAAGCGCGATCGTGAATTGATCGAGGCGCTGAGGAAGAAGAAGCTGCGTAAGAAACTTGAAGACACCAACAGGAAAACGCGTAATCGGGCCAGGAAATACGAGGATCGTTTCGTCAAGATCTCCGATAAACACGGTAAAAAACCTAAAAAAATGCGTAAGGAAATAAGCAAGCTTTTAGTAAAGATCAGGAAACGGTTTAGCGCTAAATAACCCTACCCCTGGCTTAGTAAACTCCGCAGATCGATGACTGCCGCATTGGCCCGTGATATGTAAGAGGCCATGACCAGTGAGTAGTTGGCGAAGATCCCCAATCCACTGCCGTTCAATACCACCGGACTGCTGATGGAGCCCTGGGTGGCTTCCAGTTCGCGGATGATCTGACGCAGACTCACCAGGGCATTTTTCTTCCTCAATATATCCTGAAAATCGATCTCTACTGCATGCAGAAAGTGAATCAGGGCCCAGGTGGCGCCGCGGGCCTCGAAGAAGACATCATCTATCTCGAGCCATGGTGTCTGTACCCTGACATTGTCAGAGGTGGCGGTCGATTGTGCGGCGTCAGGGTCGCCTGCGAGGTCGGTATTGATGCGCTCCTGCCCCACGCTGGCGCTCAAGCGTTGGGAGAGGCTTCCCAGACGCTTCTCGACTATCGCCAGCCAGTCACGCAGATTATCGGCACGGGCAAAGAACTGGGTACTCGTCTCGCCTTGTTGGGAGAGGCCGCTTAGATAGCGTCTGAGTGCCTCGAGACCCTTATGGTACTCACCCTCGGTCGAAGGGAATATCCAGGAGTCGTTACTGTAGTTGAATTGAGGCTCGGTGATGGCCAGATCCTCGTTTTCCAACGACTGGGATTGAGAGCGGCTCATATCATTGCGTAACGAGCGGGCCAGATCGCGGGCCTGGGTGAGGGCACCGAACTCCCAGTTGGGAATATTGTCCAGAAAAACGCTCGGCGGCGTGATGTCATTACTCAGATAACCTCCCGGTTTTTGCAACAGGGTTTCCATGACAGTGACTAGGGCGGTGGTGGTGTAGGAACCGGTGACCGGTTTCAGGCTCATCTCCTGCAGCATGTTGTGGGTGTTGTTGCGTACATCGAAGGGTTCGGGCACGCTGCTCCAATAGAGTCCGAGTAGAAAAAGCAATACGGAAAGGGTGACAACGCCGAGCATACTGCCCCAAATCCAACCCTTTTCCCGCAGGGTACGGGGATGATAAAGCCGGGCAATCCGGTTTATCAGAGAGGTTGTAGCGCGAAGTAGTTTTTCGAAAAGCGTTTTCACCCGTAGTTTCCCTGCCTTGAATAGATCAGAAACACATCAGGATAGAATGAACCATCACAGATGATAATCATGTCTTGCCGCTCAATACCACAGCTTATCGTAAGACACTATCTGACGAAGTAGGGTCAAGGCAAGCTTTGAAATTGTCTAGGGCGAGGCTTGCCGCACCATGATCGATCAATATCCTTCAGAACGCTGTATCATACTGGCCTCGTTCCCGCGCTCCTGTGCTGGAACGTGACGGTCAAGCTCCTCATGGGAGCCCATAGTTCGCTCAACCGATGTATGCATTCCCACGCAGAGCATGGGAACGGGACGGGGCGCTGCGTTGTGCTAAGGGTTACCTATACGGATTTCCAGAAGGCCCTGCCGTTATCAGCTTGTGATGCCCGATGGCAACAACAGGCTCAAATAGTGATCGGCCAGCAGCAGGGTGAACAGCAGACTGAGGTAGAGAATCGAGAAGGCGAAGGTCTTCATGGCGTGATCGCGTCCCTTGCTCTGCAACAGTCTGACGGCATGGTAGACAAAGGTACACCCCAGCACAAACGCGCCGATAAGATAGAGATAACCGCTCATCCGGATCACAAAGGGCAGTAGTGAGACCGCCAGCAGCATGATGGCATAGATTAAAACCTGCTGCTTGGTGAAGTCGATGCCATGGGTAACGGGCAGCATGGGTATGTCGGCCTTGGCGTAATCGTCGCGGCGGTGTATCGCCAGGGGCCAGAAATGGGGCGGTGTCCAGACAAATATGATCAACAACAACAGAAAGGCCTCAATAGTGACCTCACCGGTAACCGCACACCAGCCCAATAACGGAGGTGCCGCCCCGGCCAATCCACCCCAGACGATGTTTTGCGGAGTATTGCGTTTCAGGTAGAGGGTGTAGATCACGGCATAACCGATCAGGGCGAAAAAGGTAAGCAGTGCCGTCAACGGGTTGACCAGGAGATAGAGCAGCAACATCGAGAGGCCGCCCAATAACAGGGCAAAGCTGATTGCGTGAGGGGTATCCATATGCCCGCTGGGTATGGGGCGCCAACTGGTCCTGTCCATCATGGCATCGATACGCTGGTCTATGACATGGTTGATCACCGCACCCGAGGCAGCCGCCAGGGAGATACCAAGCAGGCCGAACAGAAGTGGCTGCCAGGGCACTAGACCTTCCCGCGACAACAGCATGCCGACCAGGGCGGTAAAGGCGATAAGCAGAACGACCTTGGGTTTGGTCATCTCATAATAGTGGCGCCAGGCAAAACCGACTTGCTGTGCAGAAACATTACTGATGGCCATAGCGACCTCCTTGAGCCCAGTTTTCCGAGGCTTTAAGTAGTTTTTCCAGATCCTGCAGGATCTCTTTCGAGCTGATCTTCGTGGTGTCGTGCTTCATCATCAGATCACCCCGGGGGTCGATGAGAAAGATGGGGATAGCCTGCTCCGACAACTGTAGTGGAAACAGGGACTCGAGGGCGGCGCGCTGCCCGTTGTCCGCGATCAGCAACTCAGTGCCTTCAAGTCCACCCATGTTGGGCAGTTCGAGGCGACCGGCCTGGTCGGGCATCAGGATCAGCAAGCGGGCGATACGCTGACGATTCGCAGCGGTGGCGCGGCGGATCTGGCGTACCTTGATCAACATCTCGATGCAGGCTGCATCACAGCCACCTTCGCTGACCAGGGTCATGGCCCACATGTCCTGCAAGGATTGCCAGTCAAACCATTCGCCATCCGCTGTCTGCAATCTAAGTGACTGAACAGGTCTCGGCGGATCGATCAATTCGCCATTATTGGTACGCCCCGCCGGCAGCCACTGCGGATTGAGAAAGAACACCCAGGCAGCGATCATCGGCAGCGCGAACAATGCGATCAATAGCCAAAGAGAGGCGAGTGTGCGCGGTTTGGCGTTGCTGTCTGCGACACTGGTCATACTGCAACCTCTTTTGCGTCGCGTTTGTGCAGCGATAGACGAATCCAGATCAGGAGGGTGATGATGGCAAACGCAAACCACTGAATGGCGTAGCCGATATGCATTATGTCACTGACGCGTGGGTGGGGCCATTGACGGACGAAACCATGAGCGTCCTGCGGAGATTGCAGCACCACGAAAGGAGCGATATCCAAGCCGGACCAATCTCTGAAGTGCTTCAGAGTGAGAAATGGCCAACGGGGCGTGGTGTCTGCACTTGCTGCACCCTTCTGCTTGAGCTCGATGGCAGGTGGTTGTGGGATCCTGACTTCACCGTGGACGGTGAGTGTTTCACCTACATCGACTGCAGCCAGGGCTTGATCAATCTGATCATGGGCAATCCAGCCCCGGTTGACCAGCAGCGTCCTGCCGCTCCCCTGGAGTCGCAAGGGAGTGACCAGATGAAAACCTGTCTTACCCTGATGCTTGCGGTTTTCGATCAACACGCTTTTATCGATGAGATAGCGTCCATGTGCCACCACCTGGCGGAAGCGCAATTGCTCGGCATCCGGGTGGGGACCATTCAGCGAGACTGGAGGCTGTTTACGCCTCATCTCCAGCGATGAACCCTGATTTCGTTTCTGTTCGGCACGATCCAGCTGCCAGAGACCGAGTCCGATGAACAGGGGCGTCAGGATTACCATTATTATTGTGGGGATTGCCTGGGCGCGAAATTGACGGGTGTTGCTGGTCATAAGGGCTATAGTGGAATTATCTGTTCCTGTTAGTGCAGTATAGGCAGGCTAACCTTATCAAATCCGGATCGGGAGAGATCATGGACATCATATTCAAGCTACCGGTGTTGCTGGTATTGGCCTTCATTATCTTCAGTCTGTTTCAGGGGATGTACTATATGGCCAAGGATGATGGCAGGAACGAAAGTACCCGCGTGGTACGCGCGCTGACCCTTCGGGTTGTCCTCTCGCTTCTGTTGTTCATCCTGCTCATGGTTGGTTACTACTTCGGTCTTCTCCAGCCGCACAGCCTATTGCCGCAATAGGCGGTCAGAGCCAGTATACGAAGACAAAAAGCCCCAACCAGACCACATCGACAAAGTGCCAGTACCAGGCAACCGCTTCGAAGGCGAAGTGGTTGTGGGCACTGAAGTGGCTTTTCATACTGCGTCCCAGTATTGCCATCAACATCACCGCACCCATGGTAACGTGGAAGCCGTGAAATCCGGTCAACATGTAAAATGTTGATCCATATGCGCCCGATTCCAGGGTGAGATTCAAATCAGAATAGGCGTGACCGTATTCATAAGCCTGCAGGGCTACGAACAGCAGGCCCAAGGCAATAGTTGCGATCAGGCCCCAGACCAGCTGCTTTTGATTATCGAGTTTCAATCCCCAGTGGGCCCAGGTAATGGTAGCACCACTGGTGAGCAGGATCAGGGTGTTCATCGCCGGAATGCCCCACGCGCCCATCGGTTGGAAATCGCCGCCAAGTTCACCTGGACCATGGGATGGCCATGCTGCCTCGAATCCGTTATAGAGCAGCTCATTGGTTACCCCCAGGTAGCCTTCGCCGCCGAGCCAGGGCAGGGCGATATTGCGGATATAATAGAGCGAGCCGAAAAAGCTTAGAAAGAAAAAGACCTCCGAGGCAATGAACCAGAACATGCCCATGCGGAAAGAGGTATCGACCTGTTTATTGTAACAGTCGTTCAGATTCTCCCCGATGACATCCCGAAACCAGCCAAACAGCAGAAAGAAGAACAGCAGCAGGCCGGCGGTAACTATATAACTGCCGATGGCGACCCCATTCATGGCCAGTACTCCACCGAACAGGGTAGTCAGCAGTGATACCATGCCAATAATAGGCCAGGGACTGGGGTCGGGTATAAAATAATCCCCGCTGTGTTCCTTTACCGACATGCTGATACTCCTCTTGATGTTGATCTTTTTGTCATAGTCATAGTGGTTGCTTTGCTAGCTCTACTTATTATTGATCCGGGGTTGACGCAATCATCGGCGGAAGCGCGCTCTCCCGGTCGTTGCTATCCACCTCTTTCAGGCGCATGAAACTGTATGAGAGTGTCAACGAGTTGATCTCTGCTGGCAGTTCCGTCGAAACCATGAATTGCAGCGGCATGATGGTCTTTTCACTGCCATCGAGTCTCTGTTTGTTGAAACAGAAACATTCCAGTTTGCTGAAAAAGGGTGTTGCCTGCCAGGGTGCCACGCTTGGTATGGCCTGCCCGGTAACGGCGCTATGGCTGCGGTTGCGGGCGTGGAAATTGACCTCATAGGTCTGACCGGGATGGACACGCATCTTATTCGTCTCGGCAACGAACTCCCAGGGCAGGTTTGGGTTGACCGTGGTGTCGAATTTGACAGTGACCCAGCGGGCCTGATCCACCCGCTCGGAGGTTGGAGTGGCCAGGCCGATTTGGCTACGTTGGGAAAGTGACTGTGTTCCCGTGATCTGGCAGAAGAGGTTGTACAGGGGCACCAGAGCGAAGCCGAAACCAAACATCGCCACGACCAGTCCGGACAACAGCAGGGTTGTGCGGCGGTTCTTGCGATGCTTGTCCGGTACACTTTGATTCATTGTATCGCCTGTGTGCCGACAATTCGAAAGATACCGGTCCAGAAGGGGAATGAGGTCACGAGAAAGAACAGTGCAAGTCCGGCCAGTCCCCAGGCCAGGCGTACATTCTTACGCCTCAGTTCGGCTGTTTGATAATCAGGAATACGCATAACTCCTCATGGCTCCTATTTGATTTGAGGGGCAACCGTCCAGGTATGGAAGGCCGGTGGAGAGTCCAGCTCCCACTCGAGACCCTTCGCGCCTTCCCAGGATCTGCCCTCAGCCTTCTTACCGCCGCGGATGGTCTTGATGATGATGTAGAGAAACAGCAGATGGCTGAGACCGAAGATCATCGCGCCGATGCTCGATACCACATTAAATTCGGTAAAGATCATGTTGTAGTCGACGATCCTTCGCGGCATTCCCGCCAGGCCGAGAAAGTGTTGTGGAAAGAAGGTGATGTTGAAACTGATGACGTTGGTCCAGAAAAAGAGTTTTCCCAGCTTCTCGTCATACATGTGTCCGGTCCATTTCGGCAGCCAGAAGAAGACACCGGCAAACAGGCCGAATACCGCGCCGGGCATCAATACGTAGTGGAAATGCGCGACGACGAACATACTGTCGTGATACTGCATATCGGCAGGCACCACCGCCAGCATGACGCCGCTCAATCCGCCGAAGGTGAACATCAGGACGATACCCACCGCGAACAGCATCGGGGTTTCAAAGGTCATGGCGCCGCGCCACATGGTAGCGATGAAGTTGAAGACCATCAGACCCACCGGTATGGAGATCAGAATAGTGCCGATCATGAAATAGGTGACCGCCCCAAGGGACATGCCAACAGTGTATTGATGATGCGCCCATACCACCATGCCGATGGTGGCCACGGCAAGCATGGCGCCGACCATCGATTTGTAACCGAACAGCGGCTTGCGCGCGAAGGTCGGTATTACATGGGAGAGTACCCCGATGGAAGGCAGCAGCAGGATGTAGACTTCGGGATGTCCGAAGAACCAGAACAGGTGTTGAAACAGGACCGGGTCACCGCCACCGGCCGCATCGAAGAAACTGGTACCGAAATGGCGGTCGAACAGCAGCATGGTGACGCCGCCGGCCAAGACAGGTATTACCAGGATCAGCAGAAAGGCTGTGACCAGCCAGGTCCAGCAGAACATCGGCATCTTCATCAGGGTCATCCCCGGCGCACGCATGTTCAGCAGGGTGACGATGATGTTGATCGAAGCCAGTACCGAGGAGATACCCAGCAGGTGGATGGCGAAGATCAGGAAGTCCATCGACATGCCAACCTGCACCGAGAGTGGCGGGTAGATGGTCCAGCCGGTATTGATCTGGGTACCGCCACCTGGGAAGAAGGGCACCACAAAGGAGAGGATCAGCATGGTCGCTGCCGCCGGCAATACCCAGAAACTGAGATTGTTCATCCGTGGCAGGGCCATGTCCGGGGCGCCGATCATCATCGGGATCATCCAGTTGGCCAGACCCGCTGCTGCAGGCATAACCGCACCGAAAATCATGATGAGGGCGTGGTTGGTTACCAGATTGTTGTACAGATCTGGATCGAGCAGCTGGATGCCGGGTTGGAACAGCTCCATGCGGATCAGCATGGCGCTGGCGCCGCCGAGGAAGAGCATAATCAGTGCGAAAAGCAGATAGAGGGTACCGATATCCTTGTGGTTGGTGCTGAAGAGCCAGCGCTTCCAGCCTTTCGGCGCCTCGTGATGGTGTGCCTCATCATGGGTCAGAGTGGTTGTACTCATGTTTGAATTCTCCTCTATCTGGCCTGTTTGACGTCTGCAGGCTGCACGACATCACCCGTTTTGTTATCCCAGGCATTGCGTTCATAGGTCACGATTGCTGCGATCTCAAGATCGTTAAGTGAACCCCATGGCTGCATCGCAGTCCCTTCTTTACCCTTGATGACGATATCCAGGTGATCGGCAATGGCCCCGATGGCAATCGCCGATCCGCTAAGCGGTGGGAAGGCAGGCGGCAGACCTACACCGGTAACCTGATGACAGGCCGCGCATTTTGTATCGTAGAGTGTTTTGCCCTTGGCCATCAGTTCGTCCATGCTCCAGGTCTTATCGACGCTTGCCTCAGCCGCGGCAGCCAACTTGATCGTATTTTGATCGTCTACCCATGCCGCGAACTTCTCTTGTGAAACCGACTCCACAACGATGGGCATGCGGGAGTGCCATGTGCCGCAGATTTCTGCGCACTGGCCGCGAAAGACCCCTTCCCGGTTGAGTTCGGCCCAGGTCTCGGTGACGTAGCCGGGAATGGCATCCTTCTTCACCGCCAGTTCAGGTACCCAGAAGGCGTGGAGGACGTCCGCAGAGGTGTGCAGAAAGCGGATCTTGACACCGGTGGGCAGGACCAGGCGGTTGTCGACTTCCCGCAGATAGAGGTCCCCGGACTCCTCTGCCGGTACAAAACGACTCTCCACCTTGATACCGTGATCCAGATAGTCGAACTCCCACCACCACTGGTGGCCGGTCACCTTTACGTCCATGATGTTCTCTTCCTTCGGTACATCCCAGACCTTTTTTAAAACCGCATCCGCCTTACCTGCAATGGTCAGGTCTACACCCAACACCATCACCGGCACGATAACCCAGGACCAGTTGCCGAACCATGAATTGTGAAACTCCTGGTCGGCTTCGTAGCCGCGGCTTTTGCGATGAAAATAGAGCGAGTAGAAGACGATCGCGAAGACGACTATCAGCAGGAATGTGGCGATGCCCATCGTCATCATATGGATATCGAAGATCTCCTGGGCCACATTGGCTGCCGGTTCGGGGAAATTGAGACCGTATTCAGCCGCAGCATCGCCCATTACCAGGGATAGTGGTGCAAAAAGCCAAAATCCGGGTAGGCGTGAACGGTTGGTCTGAATCACTCTACAAATAGAGTCGGGTTTAAAGTTCCGTGTTTCTGTCTTTTGATTATTATGCATACCGATCAGAAGCCCTCGATTGCGTTTCTAAGATTGTTGGCGAGCATCTCGCGCTCCTCTTCCAACAGATTTTTGCCTACTTCGATATATTCGCCATGAGACCCGATCAAAAGACGGCTTGGATACCAGCCCTTGGGATCTTGGTTCTGAATGATTTTCAGCCAGGCCTTGTGAAAACACTTAACTGCCTGACGGTTGCGGTTGTCGCTGACCCTCACATAGGTGTCATCAATATGGATGATTTCCTGCGAATGGGCACAAAAGCTGTGACAGTAGATGGCGATGCCGACAATGCAGATCTCAAGCCCCGTGAAAGGCAGGACCAACCAGGCGCCAAGCGAAAGGAAGTAGAGACCAACCAGGCCGATACACAACGCAAGCAACAGAAATAGCCACTTGGATTGGTTCCAGGTCAGACTTCTGTTGGGTTGGACGACGAGTACAGCTTCATCACTGTTACTATTTTGTGGTGCTCTAAAGACCATTTGCCATCCTGCAGTTAGCTCTGACGGCCGATACTGCCTGGCGTCTAGTATTGATCTAAATCAGTTTTTTTATTGATCTGGGTCAAAAGAATATGACAAAGACGGGGCATAAAGCAATAACTAAGTCAATTTCTCGACTATTTATAAGATACTGATAATTAATTAGAATTATAGAATATAGCGATTTTATTACGTGCTATCCCTGAATGCGTGTCTATTCGGATCCTCAGTAAGTATCCATTGATCAAGCCCAGTTATATATATGTCTATGAAAAGCTGGAATCCCTGCCGGCAACAGGCGGTTCAGGCTTTAGGGCCTGTTAACAGGACCTAATAAGCCGTGCATCCGGAAAGGCCTGCTCGAGATCAAGGGACCAGATCTTCTCCGTCATGGCCTTTTTGAGTGATTCCAGGTGCTCATAGTGATGCTCGTTTGCCTCATTCCGGTTGATGATGTCGAGCAGCTGAAGAAACTCGGATGAGACTATGCCGTCTGCCAGTCTCAGCGTTAGATACTGCTTGCCGTCGTTTACCCGCCAGCTGTAGTCCATATCACTTACACAACGGGTCTCGCCGGTAGTGCAGGTCAGTTGAAAACGTCCAGCGGATACGCAACCGGTGACATATTCGATCGTATCTTTCACGCCGGGCCCGGGATGTCCGCTTTCGATGGTGAGATCCTGCCACTCCCAGGTCTTCTCCCGGGAGAGCAGTTGTGCCGCGTATTGCAACATTCTAAAGGCAAGTGCGCAGCCCCAGTAGGCATTACCCCTGTGGAACTTAAGCGCCTCCTCGAAACTGCGCGTCAGTAGCACACCATTATCGATGATATGAATGTCAGTGGTTTTCATCACCGTCCGCACCTCAGTCGGATTTATTATAATTGAAAACATGTGATTTTGAGTGCATGAGCATTGTGCAAGTGAGTCGGCAGATTTTATCGTGGACTGCCGGTTGTGCCGCGTAACGTAGCATTAGCGTATTTACGTCACATCGGATGTTGAGTTTAGCGGGATGCCGACTGTGCACACACATGATGCCATTCCTGACTCGACCCTGACGTCTTGGCATGCCGTCGATGCCAAGGCCCTGTTACAGCGTATTTCATACCGTTCTTATCTATGTTCTGATGATTGTCGGTATTCTGGTGATCGCACTGTTTACCTTCTTCTATGGTGTAGTGCTGCAGGACTATCGTATGACGGAGATGTTTCTCGCCTCCATCAGTTTGGTGGTGGCGGCAATCCCTGAGGAATTATCTGCAACCATGACTACCACGCCGGCTATCGGTGTCCAGCGTATGGCGTATACATGGTGATCCAATGAAAGGCGCGCTGGTGATAGCCGGGATGAAGGCCGGGTTGACTATCGACATTATCAAAAAACAACATCCCCGTAATGACCTCATACCCTTTGAATCTGAACACCGTTTCATGGCGACACTGCACTATAGTCATAGCGGGAACGCCTTTATTGATATAAAAGGCGCCCCGGAGCAGTTACTGAAGCGCTGGTCATCTTGACCGCAATTGTGCTTGGATTTCATCTACTACCTCTGACACCGGTACAGATCCTGTGGGTCAATATGATAACAGTGGTAACCCTGGTATTGGCTCTCGAACCCCGGAAGTGAATGTTATGAGTCGCTTGACCATAGATTCGGATGCACCCTTGCTGACAGCACATCTGCAGTGGCGTATTGCATTCGTTTCCACGATTTTAGCCATCGGTATGATTGGTCTTTTAGATGAGTTTCACTTATCAATCCCATCTGCAGATCTTGTTCGGTACTAGTGGAATTGACATTTCAATCTGACTTCGAATCATCATGGTCTCCACATCCTTTCTCTTGCTGGTAGAGACGGAGAGAATGATAATTCGCAATTCTGTTGAAAAGAAAATCCGGATGGAAGAGAGGGCAGAGGACCAGATACTCTGTCTTGGCAGGTTTACCAAGACAGAGTTTTAACGGTAACTACCTAAGAGCCGGTAGTTTATGCAGAGGAAGCTGCTTTCTTCTTGCTTCTACGGCGACGACGAGTCCTTTTGTCAACGGACTTTTCGAGTGATTTTGCCGCTTTTTCAAACTCTTTAACCATCTTGCCGCGCGCTTTCTGCATCGCCGTATAGAGACCCTTGGCCAGACGTTCTGCCTTGCGTTGCTCAGCGGCAGCAGCTGTGCGGGCCGCCTTGACCTCTTTCAGTTTGGCCTGGGCAGCAGCAAGACGCTCTTTAGCCTTTTCCTTGCTGACCGGGGTTTTCGCTTTGGCAACGGCAGCGCGTGCCTTGGTTACTCTTTCGCCGGTACTTTCCACTAACTTGTCCTGGCGGTCTACAGCTTTTCCGGCTGAGTTCAATCTGCTCAGGGCGCGTTTATTGGAAGAGGATAAGGTGATTTCAGCCTGCAGAGCTTCGACAATAGTCTCCATTGAGACTACTTTTCTTTTTGCTCTACGACGCTTTTTCACAGTTTTCTTTAAGGCCATTGGTACTCCTTAGTGATTGAACAAACATGCACAATATAGTTGCACTTTAGTATAAGAACAACTCTTAAAGCTTTAATTATGTATAAAATTACTATTTTTTTTACTTTTTATCTCAATTTTATGCGATTTAATGGAAATGCAGAGGCAAGTTAAAAACTTTTAGACATGCTATAAGTTTGAGATGACACTGCAGTTAGAACAGTAAATCGTTTGATTTTGTATTTTCTTTAGAAAAAGTTTAAGTGAACTTTACCCCGATGGATTCAAATACCGGATTATTTTGTTTTATTGTAAACCTCTTCCATAGAATGCAGCTATACTGGCCAAAAAAGGCTTGATCCATGTTAGATAATGGAGTGACAAATCCACACACCCTGGCGGTCTTATCGCTCACCGTTGTTGCATTAATACTCTTCAGTCGTGAAAAGATCCCTTTAGAGACATCATCACTATTGGTACTGACACTGCTTGCAGTGGGATTCGAATTATTTCCCTATCAAGGTGTGGCTGGGAAGATCAGCGCAATCGATTTTTTCCGAGGATTCGGTCATGAAGCTTTGATTGCGGTTTGTGCATTGATGGTGGCTGGGCATGGATTGGTGCGTTCCGGTGCGCTTGAACCGGTGGGTAGAGTATTGGCGAGATTGTGGAGTGCCAGTCCGAGCCTATCGTTTTTGGCAACCCTGCTGATTGCGGGAATTCTCAGTGCATTCATCAATAATACACCGATCGTCATACTGTTGCTGCCGATTCTGGTCAGTGTGTCACTACAGACCAATTCCAATGCATCATCTCTGCTGATGCCGATGGGCTTTGCGACCCTGATCGGTGGTATGAGCACAACCATTGGGACTTCAACGAATTTGTTGGTGGTTGGTGTGGCTGCAGACCTGGGATTGCGTAAGATGGAAATGTTCGATTTCCTTGTGCCCGCACTGATCGCCAACGCATTTGGACTACTCTATCTCTGGCTTATTGCACCGCGAATACTACCGAAACGCGAGCTGGTACTGGCGGATAGCTCGCCGAGGGTATTTACTGCTCAATTGGTTATCAAGGAAGATAGCACGGCGGCGGGTATGAAATTGTCGGAAGCGATTGCGCTTACCCACAATGTCATGAATGTAGACAGAGTTCGGCGCAGTGAGACGACTTACATAATGCCCCTGCCCGATGCGGTGATCTATCCGGGTGACAGGCTGTTGGTGCATGATACGCCTGCGCATCTGAAAGAGTTTGAACAGCAGCTGGGCGCAACCCTCTACTCCGCAGGCGACGAAGTCGATGAAGACCATCCGTTACAGGCCCATGATCAACAACTCGCGGAGGCGATTATATTTCGGGGATCACCGTTGCAGAACAGGACTCTGAATGAGGTTCGTTTTGCCGACAGCTATCAACTTGTCGTTTTGGCAATTCACCGGGCCAATGAACGTATCAAGGCGTTGCCGCAAGGATTGGGGAATCTCAATCTGAGAATTGGCGATGTCTTGCTGGTACAGGGTAAAAGGAGTCATATCAACGAATTGAAACAGCAGTCTATCGTGATGGTGCTCGATTCCACCACCGATCTGCCCCATACCAGGAAGGCGCCCTATTCACTGTTGATAATGTTGGGTGTAATCTTGTTGGCCGCATTCGGTCTCCTTCCCATCGCAGTAAGTGCGATTGGCGGGGTATTGCTGATGCTGTTCTGCGGATGCCTCTCCTGGCGTGATGTCGGTCGTGCACTGAACGCACAGGTGATCCTGATCATCGTTGCAAGTCTGGCGCTGGGTAACGCCTTGCTGATGACCGGGGGCAGTGATTTTCTGGCGCACCTGTTTCTCAATGCCACCCAAGGCGCCTCATCAACTGTGATATTGAGCAGCCTGATCCTGGTGATGGCGTTATTAACGAATGTTGTATCCAATAACGCAGCGGCGGTTATCGGCACACCCATTGCCATCAGCATTGCGCATTCCCTGCAACTGCCGGCGGAGCCTTTCGTACTGGCGGTGCTGTTCGGTGCGAATATGAGCTATGCCACGCCAATGGCCTACCAGACTAACCTGTTGGTCATGAGTGCGGGAAACTACAAATTTTCCGACTTTGCCCGCGTGGGGTTGCCACTCATTGTTGTCATGTGGTTCGCCTACAGCTGGTTGCTACCCACCCTGTACCAGATTTGAGACATACCAATCCTACTCGCTAATTCCGGGGTGAATAGCGATAATGGCCGGTAATCGGATAGTCAAATAGCATATCCTCCAGCTTTGGGCCTGAACCGATGTTGTGGATGATGAGAGGCGACCTTGTCCGTTGATCGATCTTATCGCTGACAATACCGATATGAGGCAGGTTGCCAGGCAGCATCCAGGTAACTATTTCACCGGGTTTGTAGTCACTCCCATGGTGGGTTACGGGCAGGCTTTTTCCCTGACGTGTGAAAAAACGTTGTAGATTCGGCACACGCCGATGATCGATGTTTTTGTCGGTTTGTGTCAGGCCCCATATCCGCCGTGATGGGTAGAGATCAAAATGAGATGCCATATCCTCATGAACCAGCTGTTGTAGATCAACACCTAGTACACGATAAGAACGGATCAAAACATCGGTACAGACACCAATATTGTTCGGTATATCGCCATTAGGATATGCAATTGGTATGTAAGAGCCGTCGTATCTGACAGTATGTTTAGTGCGTTCCATTGCCGCAGCTACGAGTCTAACCTCGAACTGTCCCGCCAGGCAGTAGACAGGCAACTGTAGCAATATTACGGTAAATAGTCTTCTCAGCATGAAGTTAAGGATATCAAATAGCCTGTTTAAGGCACACTATTTATCGATCCTGTATTCACTATGGATGATGACTGACCAAACCGCTTAATCACAAGGTTGTTACATTCAGGAAAGGCCTGTTCAGCGACGAGATGAATCGATTTGTTCAGTTCAGGGTAGGCAGGAGCCGAATCACACGATTGCGAACGAACCCAAACAGGTTGCGCCATTGCAGAAGCACTTTGCATGGATGCCGATATGGCTGCATCGGAAAACAGACTGACATGAATCCGCCTGTAACCCGATGGATTGGGAAGATAGCTATTTCTTGATCAGTCCAACGATAAACAGCAATATTGCAGCACCTGCAACCGCAGTAATCAATGATCCGATCAGCCCGTTAACAGAAAGTCCAAGGAGTCCGAAAACCCAACCACCGATAAATGCCCCAATCACGCCAACAATAATATTGCCGAGCAGACCGAAACCGCCGCCTTTCATAATGGTGCCTGCCAGCCAACCCGCAACCGCACCGATTGCCAGAAAAATTAACAGAGAAGTTAAATCCATTATGGGCTCCTTTTATAAAAAAATTGTGTTTGGCCAAGTCAGTCGCTTTACATTACGCGCCAGTCACGTTTGTTTTTTATAGTAAATTCATACACCGTTGCTCGCAGCCGATTCAACCAGAACAGGCAACAGGCAAATGAAAATCAGTACGTCTAAACCCAGTCAACTAGGATCGCAAACATATTTCTGTAACGCATGTTATTGTTGAAACAACTAACGATTGCATACATGAAAAGCGCAAAACACTTAGCTGGTTAACGCATGCAAGGAGTCTAGCAAGTAAGGATGCTGTCAAGTAGATGTGAAATGATAACTATTGTGAAAACAGGGGTAATTTCATCCGTTACCCACTACAACCACCGCAACCGGCACAACCGCCACAACCACTACCGCCACTACCTGAGTTTCTTCCCCCTCCGGAGCCAAGCCATTTCAAGACTCGATAGAGGATGTAGATACCAAATACCAGCTTCAGCCAAAACCAGATATCGGTATCGGAAAGGTCATCGCTGCAAGAGATGAGAAAAAAGGGCAGTGAGGCAATGAGTGCGATGTTGGTGACAAGCGGAGAAGGTCTGGGTATGAGTAACCGTCTTTCAGTATTGACCCGAACGAACGATTCGACAGCATCGAAGCGTCTGTCGACCGATGGCCAGATATCATCGGGTGGTGGTTCTTTGAATGTGACTTGATACAGCTCTAGTGTGTATTGATATTGATCTCTGAATCTCTGAATCTCTGCTGCTCTGCGATACCTCCTTTGGTCGGTAGATGATGTAACTCGACGCCGAGTATCTCTTTACATAGGATATTCCAATAGGATTCGGTATACATCAGATGGAGATGCCAGGCCTGATCGACCTGATCGGATGGGGTGACTTCGCTTTTCGAGATGGCAGCCAGATAGATGAATCGTCTGTATTCCGCGATAACCCTTTCCGAATACCTGATAGACCAGTCATTTTCCCGTGACAGGCGCTTACAAAAGCTCAGTGAGGCTTCACCGTCGTCGATTTGAAATGATTCAATATTATCCCAAAGTTGAGTTTCAACCATAGATCGTTCTCATTTTCACAAGATGATTAGTATTGACAGGTCCTTGTAATAAGGTCTTTTTTTCCGTCCAGCTGCGTTATCATTCGCTCATGTAGAACAACTACACATCACTCATTCTGCCTTGCCGGACAAAAAAATAGACCCAGCAGGGCCGATTGGATTAGTGTTAACAGGCCCATAGCTTATAGCTCTCTTTAAGTCGGCCTTGGCCCTATAGTTACTTGACCAGCGGGGAATCGTCAAATCCGTTAGTGCATTGAGATGAGCGACAAAGAAGTAAACGAGATCATCGAATTTTGGTTTTCCGGCCGGGTTGAACCGCTGCGCTTCAATTCAACAGCGGAATTCGATCTGGAGATCAGGGATCGCTATTTGAGACTCTGGCACCGAGGGCGTAAGGGCGAGTTGGATCATTGGAAAGAAACAAAAGAGGGTTGCCTTGCATTGGTCATCCTTCTCGATCAATTTCCCTTGAATATGTTTCGTCACCAGTCTGAAGCCTTTTCCACGGAACAGCAGTCCCGTGACGTGGCCGGTTTTGCCATCGATGCCGGATTCGACAAACAGATGCCTGGTGAATGGCAGGCTTTTCTCTACCTGCCGTTCATGCACAGCGAGTCCCTCACCGATCAGGATAGATCGATTTCACTGTTCGAATCAGCGGGCTTGCATGAGAATCTCAAATGGGCCGAACACCATCGAGCGCTGATAAGGCGATTCGGCCGCTTTCCCCACAGAAATGAGATATTGGACCGTGAGAGCACAACAGACGAGCTGGCCTATCTGAATTCAAATCAAGCGTTTACCGGATAGCGTGTTGTCGGATATGGAAAAAAATATTTAGCCGCGAATGGACGCTAATCACCGCAAATTTACGCAAAAGATATTTCAATCGCTTGATTCGCCATAAAAATAACCGTTCAACCCTCCGCACTTATCAGGCATGCACTAGGCTGTTTAGGCCAAAGGAATTGATTTCGATTGATCACGTTTAATCAGCCACGAAATCCCCATCCTTGTTTGCCAATATTTACGGTGATTAGTGCCCATTCACGGCTTGTTATTTCCCGCCATTGCCAAGTCAGTAGCTAGCGCCCCAGAGATTTCATAATTGTTGCCGGCACTGCTGCGAAATGGTCGATCTCCATGGTGAACGAACCGCGGCCGTGGGTTGCGGAGCGCAGTTCCGTCGCGTAGCCGAACATCTCGGAAAGGGGTACCTGGTTACGAATCGCCTTGATCTGGCCCGGCCGGTCAGAGACACCGTCGATCTCGGCGCGCCGATTGGCCAATTGCGCCAGCACATCGCCCAGGTGTTCTTCGGGGGTGATCACCTCACATCGAACAATCGGCTCGAGCAATACCGGCACGCCTTTCTCCAGGCCGCTGCGCAGTGCCATGCCTGCCGCTATTTGGTAGGCCATAGGATTGGAGTCCACGCTGTGTTCGGAACCGTCTGTCAGGGCTACTTTGATGTCGGTAACGGGATAACCGCCGATGACCCCGCTCCGGGCCGCCTCACGGATGCCGCTCTCCACTGCCGGGATATAAGCGGCGGGAATTGCGCCACCGCTGATCCGGTTTTCAAATAGCAGCCCTGAACCCGTCACCCCCGGCGTTATCTCGATGACCACATGGCCGTATTGTCCATGGCCTCCTGTCTGTCTGACAAAGCGGCCTTCGACCCCCGTAGCAGTTTGAGTGATGGTCTCTTTATAGGCCACCTTGGGATTGCCGGTGCGGACATTGACGCCTTGCTCGCGTTGCAGCCTGTCCAGCAGTACCTCCAGGTGAAGCTCGCCCATGCCGGAGAGGATCGTCTGTCCGGTCTCTTCATCGGTTTCGGCCTTGAAGGTCGGGTCATCTTCCGCAAGGTGGTGCAGGGCATCAGCCAGGCGTTCATTATCCTGCGCTGTAATCGGCGCCACCGTGATCTTGATGACAGGGTCGGGAAAACTGATCGATTCGAGCAACATTGGATGTTTTGGGTCGCAGAGAGTGTCGCCGGTGACTGCGTCCTTCATACCCAACAGGGCGGCAATGTCTCCGGCATGGATGACTTCGATATCTTCCCGATGCTCGGCATACATCCGTTCCAGTCGTCCAACCCGTTGGTTGCGCTTGTGGCGCGGGTTGAGCACCATGGCACCCGTTTGTAAACTGCCTGAGTAGACGCGGACATAGCAGAGACGCCCGGCATAGGGATCGGTGACGGTCTTGAACAGGAGTGCACAGAGGGGGCTGCCATTACTCGGAGCGCGCATGATCGCTTCACCCTTCACCGGGTGAACGCCCTGGATTTCACCGATATCGAGGGGGGAAGGCAGATAGCGGATCAGTGCGTCGAGCAGAGGCTGAACGCCCCGGTTTCTCAGTGCACTGCCGCAAAGGACAGGCACGATTGCATTATCCAGCGTGGCGCGACGCAGGGCATCGTGGATCATCTCTTCATCGGCCTCACCGCCTTCCAACCAGATCGACAGCAGTGTGTCATCCTGTTCGGCTATTTGCTCGATCATCGTTGCACGGGCAGATTCCGCATCAGCTAGGTGTTGTGCCGGTATCTCTTCGTACTCCCTGTGTGCACCCAGTTCATCGTGCCAGCGGATGAGTTGCATGCTGATCAGGTCTATCACACCTTCGAAATCCGCTTCCACGCCCAGGGGTAGCTGCAGGGGGATCGGGTTGGCGCCAAGCTGCTCGCGAATGGTATTGACCGCATGCTTGAAGTCGGCGCCGATGCGATCCATTTTATTGATAAAACAGAGGCGGGGAACGCGATAACGGTCCGCTTGCCGCCAAACCGTTTCGCTTTGAGGTTCCACGCCCTGGGAGGCATCAAACACCACCACAGCCCCATCCAGTACCCGCAAAGCCCGCTGCACCTCAGCGGTAAAGTCGATATGCCCGGGTGTATCGATAAGGTTGATTTGATGATCATTCCAAAAGGCGGAGACGGCTGCATCCACAATGGTGATTCCACGCTCGCGCTCCTGATCCATCCAATCGGTGACGGTGGTGCCGCTGTCCACCGAGCCCAACTGATGGGTACGACCCGCATAATAGAGTATGCGTTCCGTAGTGGTGGTCTTGCCGGCGTCTATATGGGCGATCAAACCGATATTGCGTAAACGCTCAATGGGGACAGCTTTGGCGGTCATAGGTTAGTGTCTTATTGTTGTATCAAAGTGGATTTCATCGAACACAACTCATTCTAGTCTACCCGAGCGTGTTGCGGTAATGGATGGGGGGGTTAACAGGGGCTTGGTGATGAATCTATTGGGAGATTAACCGCAAATGAACGCTAATCACAGCAAAATTATCGCGAATAGTCTGATTAAGTATTTCAACCGGATCAGGGCATACTAGAGATCACGAATGAGAAAGAACTTGATATCTGGGCGATTGGCACTGTGTTGATAGTCTCAACAATATCTCATGACATGGATCGGCAAAAAGATTCGCGTATATTTGCGGTGATTAGCGTTCATTCGCGGCTTGAGTCTCTAAACCCTGTCATCAAAAACGCAGATGGCTCGAGGCGTTCAGACTCTTTTGCTGGCCGCGCCAGTTATCGATATGGAATTTGGTGAACGGCAGTTCGGTAAGTTCGAAGAAGCGCGGCCAACCGATGCGTTCCACCCAATCGTTAATTCGTTCCCAATCCTTTGCGTCCTGCCGATAGACTGCCAATATCCGCTTTACAATGGCCGTAGCCTCCGGCCAGCGTGGTGGATTGTTGGGGATGCCTGCAGCCACCAGTTTCTGAAAGCTCGGTCTGCCACGTGCATTGGAGTGATTGCCGCCGATCCAGACAGCCAGTTTCGAGTGTTGCGGATCATTGATCTGCATCGGTGGGCAGGGGGGGTAACAGGCGCCGCAGCAGACGCACTTGCGTTCATCGACCTCCAAGGAGGGTTTGCCATTCACCATCGCCGGGCGAATGGCGGCGACAGGACAGCGGGCGACCACCGAGGGGCGTTCACAGACATTCGCCACCTGATCATGGTTGATCTTCGGCGGTTTGGTGTGTTGGATATTGATGGCGATATCCCCCTGTCCGCCACAGTTGATCTGGCAGCAGGAGGTGGTGATATGGACCCGGTTCGGCATATTCCAGGCGCGGAATTCGCCGATCAGCTGGTCCATCATCGATTTCACCACGCCGGAGGCGTCGGTGGCGGGGATGTCGCAGTGGAGCCAGCCCTGGGTATGGGAGATCGAGGTAACAGAGTTCCTGGTGCCGCCGACGATAAAGCCGTTGCGCTCCAGCTCGTCGATCAGCGGGTCAACCCTGGCACCGTCCGCCAGCATGAATTCGATATTGCTGCGAATGGTGAAGCGTACATAGCCATCCGCATAGCGGTCGCCGATCTCGCAAAGCTTGCGCAGGGTGAACAGGTCGAGGATGCGTTGCGTGCCCACGCGCACTGTCCAGATCTCGTCACCGTCATGGGCGACATGCTTCAGTACACCGGGTTTGGGATCTTCATGGTATTTCCATTGTCCGAAGTTTTTCTGCATCACGGGATGCATATATTGCATGCCATCGGGACAACCGCTTTCAATCGGGACTCTGCGTTGTTTGGCTGGCATCGAATCGGCTCCTAGGCTGCATTGGCATCGCTGCTGTTTTTACGCTCTGTCCACTTCGCGGCCTCATGCTCCCAATTGTCGGTTCGGATATAGGAGTTCTCCCGCGGATGAACGATCATGTTGGGATCCATTTCAATATTCAATGCATCGAGAAAGTTGACCAGGCCGATGCGCTCGATCATCTCCCCGATGCGCTCATGTTCCAATGCGTTCTCGGCGAAGAAATCGATCACCTCTTCAGCGAGTTCCACCAAACGCTCATAATCCGCTTCCGTCTCCACCTTCATGAAAGGCACGATGACGGTGCCGAATCGGTCGCCTATCTTGAGTGTGCGCTTGCCGCCGATGAGCACGCTGATGCCGCGGTCATTTCCCGGTGAGAGGGCCTTCGGCATCACGTTCAGGCAGTGCATGCAACGTACGCAGTTGCGGTTGTCCACACTGAGAGTATCGTCGTCATTGAGGGACAAGGCATGGGTCGGGCAGCGGGCGATGACATTGTCCACCAGATACTTCCGCCCTTTGTCGGCGACATATTCCCGCACCGCCTCCTGATCCACCTGCATCTCATCGCGCCAGGTACCGATTACCGCAAAATCGGCCCGCTCGATGGCGTTCATGCAATCGTTGGGACAACCGGAGACCTTGAACTTGAACTTGTAGGGCAGGGCGGGGCGGTGCATCTCGTCAAGAAAGTTGTTGACCAGGCTACGGTGGATATCGTGCTCATTAGTACAGGACTGTTCGCATCGGCCAGAGCCGACACAGGATTGTGCCGTCCTGACACAGGGGCCGGCCCCTCCCAGATCGAAGCCATAGTCATTGATCTCATCGAAAAATCGCTGGGTGTTCTCCGTGGTGGCGCCGATGAACATGATGTTACCCGTCTGGCCATGAAAGGTGACCAGGCCCGAGCCCCATTTCTCCCAACTGTTCGCAAGCTGCCGCAGGCAGTCGGTGGTGTAGTAGTTGCCCGCGGGCGGTTGAACCCGCAGGGTGTGAAACTCCTTCGATTTCGGGTACAGGTGGCCGATTTCGGAAAAGCGCGGGATGATCCCGCCGCCATAGCCGAAGACACTGACGGTTCCCCCTTTCCAGTAGCCTTTGATCGTCTCATAAGAGTGTTCCAACTGCCCCAACAGGTCATTGGTTGCTTCACGAATGCGGGGGTCGCTGTGATGGTCACGCAAGCGCTTTATACCGGTGATGAAACTGGGCCACTCGCCACTCTCCAGCTGGTCAAGCATCGGTGTCTGGTGCTTTTTCATATCGGCTCACCCAATTGAATAACTGTTAACAAAAATAGAAATTATAATCATCCGTATTCCTATAAAAATAGTTGATTAAAACAGTATGTTTATATCACCAATGGAATAGTGCGGATTGATATCTATTAAAGATTTTTCTATATTTTTCAATCAACTGTAGAAAAAACTTCAGATGATCATATAATAGCCGTAATAAGATAGTGGGATTAGGCCGCATATATGTACTGCGATGAAGCATCTATGCTGGTCATGCATAGTGCTCTCTGAATTGGTTTTTAAATAGTTATCAGGGTAAATAAAGATGACTGCCACTGGGGACTCACACAATAGGTATCTGCTGCAACAGCTCCCTGAGATCCTCGCTAATATCGAGGTGAATTGGCCGGTGCTGCCCTCGGGTATGTGGAACGCATCAGGGGTGAGATCGGTGTTGCGCCATCTCAATGAAATGACAAGAAAGAGCCGCCAGGCGGGCCTGGTCAATGTCAATAAAATTACCCAGGTCATCGATCAGGCGATCAACGAAATCTTTCAGGAAGATGCCCAACCCGATGCAGATGAGATAGATCACCTCAATCAATATCTCGAAGCGCTGAAGGCTGCCGTAACCGCTTCCCAGGCGCCCAGCGGTGTCGAGACAGCAATGCAGTCATACTATCAAGTGATCTATCTGAATCATGAGGATAGCGTCAAGGATCAAATCACCGAAGCGATACAGAAGAATGGATGGCGTGTCTTAAGCGTCCACAGTGTTCAAGATCTGCGCGCGGCGACGGCCGATGAGAAGGCGAAGGCCGTGCTTGTCGACACAGAGCACCTACAGCACATGGGGGAGGTGAATCAACTCCTCGATGAGTTGCGTACACAGAAGAAAAAGCGGCCCGAACTGATCTTTCTCTCGGATCGGTGTGATATTGAAATCCGTCTCGAGGCCTTGCGATCGGGTGCTACCCAGTGTTTTTCAAAACCGATCAACATCGCCGATCTGATGTTGAATCTCAAGCAGATCATCTCTCCTGATGTGAAACCCCATAATCGGGTATTGGTGGTCGAGGATGATGAATCCCAGGCGAAATTCGCCAGTACACTGTTACGCAAAGGCGGTTTGGAAACCCTGGCGATTACCGATCCACTGGGCGTGATGGAAGCAGTGGAGCAGTTTCAGCCGGATCTTATCCTTATGGATCTCTACATGCCGGGTGCGAACGGGATCGAGTTGACCCAGGTGATACGCGAGAGGGGTGAATCGTTGACAATACCCATCGTCTTTCTCTCCGGAGAAGATGACTTGGAAAAGAAGTTGCTCGCTCTCCATTCGGGTGCTGATGACTTTCTGACCAAACCGGTCAGACCGCAACATCTGCTGGCTACCGTTAAAACACGCATCAACAGAGCCAAAGAGGTTTTCACGGCAGGCCGAAAGGGACACATCGATCACTCCACGGGATTGCGCAACAGAAGGGAGTTGTTGCAGCAGATCGATCTCAGCAACCAAACGATGCAAAAGGGAGAGATGGCCGGTGCACTGTTTTCCATAACCCTTGCCGACCGGGAGCAACACCTCAGCAGTGATGAGAGCGAGGCGATCAACAACCTTGTGCTGGATGTCGCCGATCTGGCCGGCGCACTGTTCGGTAAACGCGACATTATCGCCAGAACGGGGGGGCAAAGTCTGGGTGTTCTGATTCATCGCAAAACAGCAGCGGAGATCGAAGAGATCGGTTCAGCGCTCTATGAGCAACTCAGTGAAGCCCTTGCCGACGATCAGGCAACAGGAGGCGGGCATCGTTTCGGTGTCGGCCTGGAACTGATCGATGCAAAACAGCTGGACGCCTATCTTCATCTCACCAGGGGAGAGGCGGCGTCGCTGCAGGCCTATCGCGAGGAACATGACGGATATCTGCGCTATCATGAGCAGACAGCCGGCGAAGAATCCGGTGAACAGGCCGCCGATGAATTCCAGAAGCAACAGTTTCTCAATGCCCTGAAGGCGGGTCTGATAGAGTTCCATGAGCACAAATTCAGCGCATCCCACGATATAGGCAAGGAGATCAGTGAACAGATACCGGTGCCTGCGCCGGCGACCGATATCGTTTTGATCTCGGATGATATCTATTTGACCGCCGAACGTCATGGAGCGAGTAATCTGCTCGACAAATATATTTGTCATAATGCGATAAAAATGCTTGGGCAAGCTGCGCTTCATGGTAATACAAATCAATTGCTCATTCGCTTGTCCGCCCATGCGGCCGGTGACGAAACTGTTCTCGAATATTTAAAGTCCGAATTGCGCAATATGCAGTTGATAGGCACCGGTTTAATCATAGAGTTCAACCTTCCCTCACTGGCCTCAAACCTTAAGCAGGCACGTCACTTTCTCGGTGAAATCTCGGCTATGGGGATCACCACGTTGCTTGGTAATTTCGCCTGTAATGAGACCGCCTATAAAGTGTTGGCCTACCTGAAAGCCGATGGAATACGGCCACATATCTCCCTGATGCAGACAAACCATGAAAAGATCCATGAGATCGCCACTCATGTACACTCACTGCAAGCAAAGATCATTCTGCCCAGGGTGGAGAAATTCGGTCAGATCAGTTTGCACTGGTCCGAGGCGGCGGATTATGTTCAGGCCGATTATGATGATTGATAACGTTGTTCTGAAAAAGCACGCAACCCTCTTAACATCAATTATCTGAGAGTGTCTGTTGTAATGGAGTGTAAGCTGTTGCAGTCTGGTCAGTGGCTCTCGTTAATCAACTTTACCCTGGTCTCAGCAGATCCCTTATCAATCTCCAGTACAAGTTCACAATATTCCGTTTGCGTATCCAGCGGTGTGGGATCGTCGGCACAGCTGCAGCCTGCGATGATGCCGGCATAGATGATCGAGACCCGGCAGCGAATGAACGCTGTATCTTCCTCACTATCGATGACGATTGCACCGAAGGGTTCCGAGCTGACCATGCTGCTGAGGCTCAAGCCTTGTTGCAGGGGAAGCTGATCCGCGTCGATCGCTTCCAGTTCATCCTTAAGGACCCGGTCGAATCCTGGGCTGTTCCAGGCATCCCTGGCTTTGGGGAGTTGAATCATCTCTGCTCCATGGCTGGTTTAACGTCAGTTTCTACCGTATTCTGTTCGATCAGGATTATGCCGGAAGGTTTCTACCCGTATCTACAACCATGACAGAGCAGCAGGTTCCCACTTCACAAAAGCGCATATTACGTCTGCTGCTGTTGGTGGCGTTACTGTTTCTTTTGCTGCTGGCGTTGTTGATCATGCTGCAGCTAACCGAATCGGCGCTCAGTGTGTGGCAGATGCTCGAACAACTCTCTCCCGCCTTGTTGGTGGTCTACGCCATCGGTCTGTTCGGTTTCGCGCTACTGGTCTCGATCCTGAGTTGGCTGCTTCTGCGACCGGTAAAACGCAAACCTGCAGAGCAAGTGTTGGGGGCTTCACTGCCGCAGGATCGGGAGACTCTGACCGAAGCGCTGCAGCAAGCGGATACCCAGGGGATAGATACGGCCGGGGCGCGTCAAGAGTTGCGGGAGCTCGACCGGCGGGCGGCGCAAATGACGCTCTATGTGGTTTTTTTCGGTGCCGTATCCGCGGGCAAGAGTGCGCTTATCAAAGTAATTGCAGGTGCCGAGGATATTGAAGTCGATCCTCGCGCCGGCACTACCCGGCGTATCGCCCACTATGAGTATGCCGAAGGCGAGGGTGTCAACCTGCAACTGACCGATGCCCCGGGTATCCTCGACACCGATCCTGAGCATGTGAAGATGGCCCGCGAGGAGGCCAGGCGCGCCCATCTGGTGATCTATGTCTGTGACGGGGAGCTGACCCGTGATCAACATCGGGAGCTGGAGGCACTCAAGGCCCTCGAACGGCCGCTGATCGTGGCCTTGAACAAACAGGACCGCTATAGCGAGGAGGATCTCAAGGCCATTCTCGCCAGGCTTCGAGAACGGTTGCCGGAAATTGAAGTCATACCGGTTCAGGCGGGGGGGAAAGAGCAGGTAACGCGTATCGACGATTCCGGCAAGGAGTGGCACGAGCTGCGTGACAGGGAAGCAAAGATCGGGGAATTGATGAGTGCGATCAAGCTTCGAATCGAAAGCGAGGGGGAGCGGCTCGATGCACGGCGGGATGAGAGTCTGGTGCGGTTGGGCGCCGAGAAGCTCCACCTGGCGACTCAGACCCATCGTCGTCAGGAAGGCGAGAAGCTGGTGCGACAGTACACCGGCAAGGCGATGGTGGGCGCCATGGCGGCGATCAGCCCCGGTACCGATGTCCTGATACAGGGCTATCTGGGGATGCAGATGGTGAAGGCCCTCACCTCCCTGTATGAGGTGAAGGCCCGCGAGGTCGACGTTGAACACTTTATTGACCTGGCCAGTCAGAATGTGGGCAAACGCATGACCTTGCTGTTGGCCATGACCGGCAATGTATTGAAGGCGTTTCCCGGTGTGGGAACAGTGACGGGAGGTTTGATTCATGCCGTTGCCTATGGCTTGATATTCGAAGGTTTGGGCAAGGCGGTGGTAAAGACCCTACAGGAGAATGGAACGCTCAAGACCGTTCAGGCGTTGGACTATTTCGAGGAGGCACTGAGTGGAGATCTGGAAAGCCGTGCAAAATATTTTGCCCGGCTGGCTGTGGAAGAGTTCAGAAAAAAAGAGTGAACCCGGTAAAGGGGAGCATGACGAAGACCATCTCCATCTGGCGAGGGAGAACCTGCGCGAGCTGCTCGAGGATGAGCGCCTGCCGAATAGTGTCCGTGACAGTCTGAAAGACGACTTCATGCAGGTCGAGGCGATGCTCGACAAGCTGGAGCATGGCCATCTGCATATTGCGGTCTTCGGCCGGGTCAGTGTCGGCAAGTCGGCACTGCTGAATGCCCTGCTGGGGGAGGAGCGGTTTACCGTCAGCGCCCTGCACGGTGAGACACGTCACAGCGATATGGCGCCCTGGCAGGAGGTTGAGGCCGGTGGGGTCTTTCTGATCGATACCCCCGGGATCAACGAGATCAGTGGCGAGGAGCGCGAGCGGATGGCGGAGGATGTGGCGGGCCGCGCCGATCTGGTGCTGTTCGTATTGGATGGCGACCTGACACAAACCGAGTTGCAGGCCATTCGATCCCTGCATCAGCGTAATCGTCCGATCCTTGTGGTGCTCAACAAGTCTGATCGCTATACCGCTGAAGAGCTGGAGCTTCTGCTCTCCAGCCTGCAGGAAAAGCTATTGGATGTGGTCGCTGCTCCCTATATCGTGCCTGCCGCGGCACACCCCGCAGAGCGGATATATCTGCAAACGGACGAGCAGGGTCGAGAGCGGGAGGTCCGCAAACGCCCACTGCCCGATGTAACACAACTGGCCGGCAGTCTCTGGCAGCTGGTCGAGCGGGAGGGAATGGTGCTCTCCGCCCTGAATGCCAGCCTGTTCGCCGGTGAACTCAGCGATGAGGTTGCAGGCCGTATCGTGAAGGTGCGCCAGGATGTGGCAGAGCGGGTGATACGGGGCTACTGTCTCGGCAAGGGGGTGGCGGTAGCGCTGAATCCGATACCGGTGGCCGATCTGGTGGCGGCCCTGGCCCTAGACGCTTCGATGGTCATGCACCTGGCCCGCGTCTATGGGATGTCGGTTTCCAGGGGAGAGGCGGGGGAACTGATAAAAACCATCGGTGCCCAGATGGCGCTGCTGATGGCCACCGTGTGGACGGTGAATGTGGCCGCCAGCGCGCTCAAGGCGGGCAGTGCCGGCCTCTCGACCCTGGTTACTGCGGCGGCCCAGGGGGCGATGGGTTACTACACCACCTATATCGTCGGAAAGGCAACCCAGCGCTACTTTGCCCAGGGGCGCTCCTGGGGGAGCGGTGGGCCGAAGACGATCGTGCAACAGATCCTGGAGTCCGTGGATAAAGACTCCATCCTGCAACAGGCGAAAGAAGACATTCGACAGAGATTGCGGGCCTAGACGGAATATTATATCCGCCGGAATATCTGCATATGGAAGTTGCGGACATTCGCGGTGATTGGCGTCCATTTGCGGCCACATTGAGCTTCAGTAGTTGACCTCGACCGCAGCGCAGAGATAGCGCATCAGCGCATCGGTCTGCTTGAAACCCCGGGTAACGAAATTACAGAACGATGGTTTGTCAATCTCATTACCGTCAAATGCCTTGAGCGCGATGAAGTCTTTGCGTTTTAGATCCTCTATCAGGGGATGGTCGGCAGGGTAGCCTCTCGGGGGCCTGATCAAGCTATCACCCACGAGTTGAAAGTGTTTGCGGAATGGTTTCTCACGTAGTGTAGCCTGCCAGGCAGCAGGATTGTCCGTAATAAAGTTTCTGATTTTTCCCAGTGTCTTGGGATCGGGATGCCATATGCCGGCGCCGAGAAAACAGTTGCCTGGTTCTATATGAAGATAGAAACCCGGAGCATGCACGTCCTTACCCAGACTATGTCTGAATTGAATGCCGATATTGGTTTTATAGGGTGTCTTGTCCTTGGAGAAGCGGGTATCACGATAGACACGCATCAAAGAACCACCGGTTTTTTTGGCAATGGCACGAAACTGGTTTGAGATGCCATTCAGTTTTGGCGCCATCTCCTCAATAAATGCGAGTGCCGGTTCCCTGACGGCAGATTCATATTGCTGTTTGTTGTCAGCGAACCATGCGCGATCGTTATTCTGTGCCAGTGCTTCAAGAAAAGGGAGTGTCTGTGGCGGGAAACCCTTGAACCTATTCATATACAGATGGGTTCATATGCCGTATTTGCTGTGAATGGCGTGCCTTACCGGACAGGTGCAGACGATCTCCTTGCCCAGTCGGGAACTGTAGGGGCAGTCGCTGCCCTTGCCGCAAATCATTCTTGACGTGTTATCGGCGGTTAAGCTGATGCCACACAACATATAGTCGCTATCTGTGAGACAGGCGTGTTGCTTACTGCACTTTTTCGCCTCTAACAGGGTTTCCAGCGGAATATTCAATCGTCTGGGATTCTGCATCAGCCTAGAGTATCCCAACCAACTCACGAAACACCGGCGCTGCCGGCCAGTCGCGGCATTCCGTTTGAGATAGTTGGCCCCGGAACGCTAAATTCCACCGATCAGTGACGCATGCACACCACTTTGCTGGAAGTGAGAGAGCAGGTCTCTGGAATGGATTGTCTGTGGATCGTAGTCAACCACCATCAGGTGGGGTGTCTTGATATGAGTGCATGCGCTCACGACTCCCCTCACTCCGGAGAGGCTTTTTTCTATATGATGTATCTGATCATGAGACAGGTCTTCATTAATATGAACAACAGCATTGGCATCGAAACGGATCATCTTCTCCTCCCACCTTGTATTTCTGTTAAGTTTGAAATTAGCGCAGATGACTGGGAATACAATGTGGGGATACCCCATCACTTTGTAGGGTTAAACCCCTGTTTATTAGATTGGATAGTCGGTTAATCCGGTGTATCCCCGTGAGCTGTCGGTTAAAGTAAGGTTGCATGAGGTAATGAGTTGTCGAAATAAAATGAGTTAGCGGGCAAAATTGATGCTGTAATCGCTGGCGTTATCATTCGCTCATGTAGAATAACTACACAACGCTCATTCTGCCTTGCTGGAAAAAATAGTCCCCGCAGGGCCGGTTGGATGAGTGTTAACAGGCCCTGGTGACGAGGTTCTATGCATCTCGATACATTTCTGTTTTCAGCTTTACTATTGTTGATCGCAACATCGGTTGCCGTGGCCTTGTTCAAGCATTTGGGGTTGGGGTCTGTTTTGGGATTGCTCGTGGCCGGTATAGTTGTCGGTCCCTATTCTCCCGGTCCCTATGTGACGGAACATGTCGAGGATGTCAGGCATTTCACCGAACTGGGCGTGGTACTGCTGCTGTTCATCATCGGCCTGGAGATGAGGCCGCGGCGCTTGTGGGCCATGCGCCGTGAAGTTTTCGGCCTGGGGATGCTGCAGATTATCCTGACAGGCCTGATTTTGGCGCTCTATTTTTTTTATCAATGGCAATCCTCCTGGTTACTCTCCCTGTTGATAGGGCTTTCCTTTGCGCTATCGTCGACTGCCTTTGTGATCCAGATCCTGCAGGAGCGGGGCGAGATCGCCAGCCGGCACGGCATGACCGCCTTTTCAATCCTTTTGATGCAGGATCTTGCTATCGTGCCGCTGTTGGCGCTGGTGCCTATCTTTTCCGAGACGGGGGGTGTCTCCGCCGAAATCCCTGCCTGGCAACAGTTGATGATCGAGATCGGCATGATTGCCATGGTGGTGGTTGTAGGTCGTTATGTGCTGCCAATAGCACTCAACCAGTTGGCGAAACAAGGCAATAGGGAAGGATTCCTCTTGGTCGTCATGCTGGCGGTTTTCCTGGCTGCCTGGGTCATGGATCAGGTGGGTCTCTCCATGGCTCTGGGCGCCTTCGTCATGGGTATGTTGCTATCGGGGTCGAGTTATCGTTTGCAGATACAGGCATTCGTTGAACCTTATAAAGGTTTGTTGATGAGTCTGTTTTTTGTCGCCGTGGGTATGTCGATCGACTTCAATGCCATCTCGCAAGAGTTGGTGGTCTTTGTTCAACATATTCTGGTCATAGTGTCGATCAAGCTGCTTGTACTGTTTCTGCTTGTCCTTGGCTTCGGCTATTCCAAGCAAATAGCGATTCGGGTCAGTTTCTTTCTCGCGCAAGGGGGTGAGTTCGGTTTCGTTCTGTTTGCGGCAGCAAAAGCACTGAATGTGATCGATGAGGGCACATTCGTAATTGCCGTGGGTGTGATTTCAGTCAGTATGTTGCTGACCCCGATACTGATACGTGTCAGCGATCGATTGGCACAGCGAATGGATAGTGTCACGACCAAAACCGATCATCTGCGTTATCCATCGGATAAGGGGGTGGAGGGCCGGCGGGTGATTATCGGCGGCTACGGACGAGTGGGACATACGGTGGCGGTATTGCTGCATTCCAGCGGTGTGCCGGTTGTCGTCTTTGATACTCATCCCGACCGTGTCGCCCAGGGCAAGAAGGATGGCCTTCCGGTCTACTACGGAGATATCAGCGATCCCGATCTGCTCGACGCCGCCAATGTGGGGAGTGCCTCTTTGGTTGTTTTGACAATCGACAGCGGGACTATTGCCTTACGTACCATCTCCCATGTGCGCAACGCATATCCACACATCCCGGTAGTCTCAAGGGCGCGCGACCTCGAGGCTTGCGGTCATCTGCTCAGCGCAGGTGCAAGCCACGCCTTTCCTGAAGCGCTGGAGAGCAGTCTGCGTCTGGGTGCCATAGCATTGCAGATGGTCGATGTACCGAAGGATGATGTCGATATGCTGCTTCAGGGAGTGAGGCAGGACAACTATACCTTGGTGGTGTCGGAGGAAGATAAGGTGCGGAAAAAATAGTGTTTTCTGAGTATTCGGGGAAATCGGGGAGTTGATTGGATATATATCAAGCCAATTAATATGATAATCAGTTAATTGTAAAGTATACTTAAAGTATTTTCTTAATATATTAACATAGTTTAACACTCAGATATTACAATTGAAATGTTTCTCGTCTAAGCTGACAGTTACCAGGACATATCCTGTGAAGCCAAGAGAAAAGAGGGTTAATCAGAAAAAGACTACAAGCCTGCCAGTCAAATCTGATATCAGGTAATTGCAGATAAGGTTATGCTGGTCTTACAAGTCGGGGAGAGACGAGATGCCAAAATTAACCAGCGGGATAACTCAGAAGGAACGGCTGAAAGTGATCCAGTCCATCGATATGATGAAGACGACAAGAAATGATCATGAGAGGCAAATATTAAAGCGTTACAGGGATATGGTGGCCAGAGAGTTTTTGAACGTACAGGCGCCAGCATTGGGCGGTGACTAGTTTACTAAGCTGCTTTTTGCGGCGACTCCAAAACCTTCACCATAAATCAGATCCCGGCATTTGCCGGGATCTGTGTTATGGCCCTATTGAAGTCTCCTTCCAACAGAGATGAAATCGTTCAGGTCGAGCTGATATCAGCCTGTGTCTCCGCAGGTGCTGACAACGCTTGACCATGTATAGCCTTGCTGTCCGGACCCATCAGATAGAGATAGTTGCTCATGATATGGTCGGGCTGCGGCAGGGTAGTGGGATCCTCCCCGGGATAGGCCCAGGCGCGCAATGAGGTCTGCGTCGGGCCAGGGGCAATGCTGTTGACGCGTATCTGACTGTTTTCCAACTCATCGGCAAGTGTCTGCATCAATCCTTCGACGGCGAATTTGGATACCCCGTAGGCACCCCAATAGGCCCTGCCTTTTCGACCCACCTGGTCGGATGTGAACAGGATGGAGGCGTCTTCCGCCTTACGCAGCAGGGGCAGGCAGGCCTGGGTCAGCAGAAAGGCCGCGTTCAAATTGACCTGGATGACACTGTTCCATGTCTCTGGATCGAAATCGTCGATTCGGCTCAACAGTGCAAGTTTGGCTGCATTGTGTAGCAGGCCATTCAGTTGACCGAACTCCTGATAGAGGCTCTCCCCCAGGGCATAGTAATCCTCTTTCGGCGCCTTCTCCAGATCGAAGGGAATCAGTGCCGGTGTCGACCATCCGGCGGCATCAATCTGGTCGTAGGTCTCTTCCAGTCTGCGTTCGTTGCGTCCCAGCAGCACAACAGTCGCGCCATGTTCAGCAAATTTTTTAGCTGCTGCCTGACCGATACCGCTACCGGCGCCGGTTATCAGAATAATGCGTTCCTTGAGGATATTTTTATCAGGATTGTAGTCTTGCATGGGATGGTTGGCTCTTGTCCGGGCGTGCATTATAGCTGCCAGTGGTCTCAAGCGATATTGAAAATTCTCAACAAACCCGTATTCACAGCCAGTCGAGTATCTCCAGCGGATGCTTGATCTGACCATCCGCCTGCCATGCAAGGGGATTGTCGTTTTCGTCCAGATAGCCGAACAGTGCGACCAGGGTCTTGGTGCCTGCATTGCGGCCTGCCTCGATATCCCGTATAGCGTCACCGACATAGAGGGCCTGAGCCGGATCTATACCCGTCTTTTGGCAGGCATATAGGATAGGTTCCGGATGTGGTTTTGCGTGGGAGGTGGTATCACCGCTGACGATGGCACTGGCGCGCTGACTCAAGCCGAGTTGTTGCATCAAGGCATCTGTCAGCCAAGCGGGTTTATTGGTAACAATGCCCCAGTAGATTCCACGTGCCTCGAGTTCGTCGATCAAACTCTCCATGCCGTCGAATGGTTTGGTGAATTCTGCAATATTATCGGCATAGGTATGCAGAAACTGCTGCTGCAGTTCAATGTAACCGGGATCATCAGGTTCAATGTCAAATGCCACCTTCAACATAGCCCGGCTGCCGTGAGATACGGCAGGGCGTACCTTTTCGAATGAAATCTCTTCCCGGCCAACCTGGGCAAGCACACGATTCAATGCGAAATGGAGATCTGCGGCGGTGTCGGCGAAGGTGCCGTCAAGATCGAACAGGACACACTTGATTGTCATTGCAGTCAACTACCAGTGGCCAACATTCGGCACCCGGCTTGTCATCACGCTTCTCTGGTGGCGGCAACCAGATAGTTGACATCCACATCACCAGTCAATCTGTAGATCTGAGTGAGGGGGTTGTAACCCATTCCGGTCATACCGTTGGTGGTCAGGTCGGCCTTCCGCAGCCAGCTATTGAGTTCGGAAGGACGGATGAACTTGGTATAATCATGTGTCCCCTTGGGTAACAGTTTCAACACATACTCGGCGCCTACGATGGCAAACATATAGGATTTCGGGTTGCGATTGATGGTGGAGAAAAACAGCTTGCCTCCTGGCTTGACCAGTTGGGCGCAGGCATTCACCACCGAGGCTGGATCGGGTACATGTTCCAGCATCTCCATGCAAGTGATTATATCGTAGTGTTCCGGCTGCTCTTCCGCCAGGCGCTCGACCGGGATGCGTTCGTAGTTGATCTCCAACCCTGACTCCAACAGATGCAACCTGGCAACCTGCAGCGGGGCCTCACCCATGTCGATGCCGGTTACCTGAGCTCCGCAGGCGGCCATGCTTTCGGACAGGATTCCACCGCCGCAGCCCACATCGAGCACCCGTTTACCCTCTAAAGGGGCGAGGCGCCGGATATATTCCAGGCGTAGCGGATTGATCTCGTGCAGGGGTTTGAACTCACTGTTCGGATCCCACCAGCGGGACGCCAGCTCTTCAAACTTGCTGACCTCTGCATGGTCAACGTTGATCTGTTCAGTGCTCATAATGATCGCTGCAGTAACTCCTTAACCTTTAGGTTACACATCACGGCGTCCTTTTTCGAGCGATGGAGTATTAACTGTCGACATCCGATGCAAAAATGCGTTCCCGCCATTCGTCGGTGCGCGCCAGCAGTTGTTGCGTATCCAGGGTTGTCAGACTACCCGCACTGACAACGGGCCGGCCAGCCACCCAAACATGGGTAACCTGCTCACGGCCGGCGGCATAGACCAGTTGAGAGATGGGGTGGTAGGTTGGCAGGGTATTGATCCGGTTCAGATCCACCGCCACTATGTCGGCCGACTTTCCGGGCTCGAGTGATCCTGTCTCTTGCTGCAGGCCAAGCGCCCGGGCGCCATTGATGGTAGCCATCGAGAGCGCCTTGGCGGCGGGCAGCGTGCTGGCGTTATTCGCCACCCCTTTGGCCAGCAGGGCGGCGCTGCGCATCTCACTGAACATATCCAGATCGTTATTACTGGCTGCGCCATCAGTACCCAGCGCCACATTGATCCCCGCTTCCATCAGTTCAGCGACCGGGCAGAATCCGCTCGCCAGTTTCAGATTCGACTCGGGGCAGTGCACCACATGCCCGCCACTGGCCGCGAACAGCTCGATCTCATCACCTTCGAGATGGGTCATGTGCACCGCTGCCAGCGCAGGCGACAGCAGTTCCAGTTCGTTCAACCTGGCCAACGGGCGGGTGTCATGGTGTTGCAGGCCCTGCACGATTTCGTCATGGGTTTCGTGGACATGCATATGGATAGGTATCTCAAGCTCATCCGCCAGGATGCGGATTCGTTCCAATATCCCATTCCCGACAGAGTAGGGGGCGTGGGGTGCGAATGCGGTATGAATGATGGGATTGGTGCGAAATTGATCGTGTACCTGCAGGCCTTTATGCAGGTAGTCGTCACCGTCACTGGCCCAGGCGGAGGGGAAATCGATGGCGATCAGGCCGAGTACTGCCCGGATACCCGCACTGTTCGCAACCCGTCCGGTAATATCGGGAAAAAAATACATGTCGTTGAAGCAGGTGGTACCGCCCAGGAGCATCTCTGCAATCGCCATTTGGCTGCCGTCATGGATGAATTCCTCACTGACCCATTTGGCCTCCGCGGGCCATATATGCTCGTTCAGCCAGGTCATCAGCGGCATGTCATCGGCCAGTCCTCTGAGTAGGGCCATCGCTGCATGGGTATGGGTATTGATCAGACCGGGTATCAGCGCATGACCCGGCAGATTGGTTTCCTGTGTCGACTGATATTGGGACGCAACCTGCTCGGTGGGTAATATGGCGGCTATGCGACCCCGGTTAACCACCAGTGTATGGTTGGTATACACCAGGTTTTCAGGGACCACGGGAATGATCCATTCGGCATGGATGAGTTGATCGACCTGTTCAGGCATCGTCTTATCTCTGTTAATTATGAGTATTGTGAGACACTACACGTGCACCCGGAATAAATGCAACGACAGCTTAGCAGTTGATAACCCGAATATTTAACAAGCAACAGACTTTTCGCAGTGGCTAATTATGGATCTCTCCCAATACATGACTCAGGTAACGGCCGACGACGCGATCGTTTGGCGGGATGGACATCTGTTCCTGCTGGATCAGCGCAAGCTGCCCGGCGAGGTGACCTTCCTGGAATTGAACAACGCGGCCGAAACCGCCCGGGCGATTACAGACATGGTGGTGCGCGGTGCGCCGGCGATTGGCATCACCGCAGCGTATGGTGTGGTTCTGGCCGGAGGCATGGCCTTCCAGTCATCCGCAGAGCATTGGAAGGAGGTTCTCAAGGCCGACCTTGAATGCCTTAAACGATCCCGTCCAACCGCGGCAAATCTCTTTTGGGCGCTGGGCAGGATGGAGGTGCTGATAAAGGGTCTGCCTGAAGCCGGAGATCCCAGGGAGGCGCTGTTGCAAGAGGCCTTGGCGATCCATAAAGACGATATCAAGGCAAACCGGCATATGGGGGAGCTGGGTGCCTCCCTGCTGGATGTCGATAGCGGTGTCATCACCCATTGCAACGCCGGTGCCCTCGCCACCGGCGGATACGGTACTGCGCTGGGAGTGATTCGATCCGCCTATAAGCGGGGACTGATTCGGCAGGTCTTCGCGGATGAGACCCGGCCCTGGCTGCAGGGAGCGCGCCTGACCGCCTGGGAGCTGTTGCAGGACGGTATACCTGTCACTCTCCTGGCCGATGGGGCGGCCGCTCATCGCATGGCCCAAGGGGGCGTCGACTGGATCATTGTGGGATCGGACCGGATCGCGGCAAACGGTGACGTGGCGAACAAGATCGGCACATACAGCCTGGCAGTGGCAGCCAAGTACCATGGTGTAAAGGTGATGGTGGCGGCGCCTACCTCAACCATCGATATGGGTATCGCTTGTGGCAGCGAGATACCTATCGAGGTAAGGGGTGAAGATGAGTTGCTCTCCTGCGGGGGGCGTCAGATTGCCGCGAACGGTGCGGGGGTATGGAATCCGGTGTTCGATATCACCCCGGCTGAATTGGTTGATGCGATTGTCACAGAAAGAGGCGTTGTCCTTTCGCCAAATGAGAAAAAGATAGAAAAAATGATGGCGAATACGCCTGAGAGCCTCTGAAAACGGATTTCAGGCGTTTTTTATACAGCACAGTGTAGGGGGCTATGGTACAATGCGCTTTTTCTGACGCCCCACTGTGTTAGTGGGGGCGATAGCAAAAGACAACGAGCCAGATGACCGAATTCGCCAAAGAAGTACTCCCAGTCAATCTCGAAGACGAGATGCGGCAATCCTACCTGGACTATGCCATGAGCGTAATCGTCGGCCGGGCCCTGCCCGACGTGCGTGACGGACTCAAGCCTGTCCATCGCCGCGTGCTCTATGCGATGAATGAACTGGGTAATGATTGGAACAAGCCCTACAAGAAATCGGCGCGTATCGTGGGCGATGTGATCGGTAAATACCATCCCCATGGCGATACCGCCGTCTACGACACCATCGTCCGCATGGCCCAGCCATTTTCCATGCGCTATATGCTTGTCGATGGACAGGGAAATTTCGGATCGGTGGACGGGGACTCCCCCGCGGCGATGCGTTATACCGAAGTGCGTATGGCGCGTATCGCCCACACCATGCTGGACGACCTGGACAAGGAGACGGTCGATTTCGTTGCCAATTACGATGAAACGGAACGGGAGCCGGCCGTTTTACCGGCGCGGATTCCCAACCTGTTGGTCAATGGATCGGCCGGTATTGCGGTCGGTATGGCAACCAATGTGCCGCCGCACAATATTACTGAAGTAGTCGATGCCTGTATTGCGGTAATCGATGATCCGGAGATCTATATCGATCAGCTGATGTCCCATCTTCCAGGCCCCGATTTTCCCACGGCGGGCCTGATCAATGGCGCCAGCGGTATCAAGGAGGCCTATCATACCGGGCGTGGCAGGATCTATATGCGTGCCCGCACCGAGATTGAGACGGATGACAACAACGGCAAGCAGACCATCATCGTCAATGAGCTGCCCTATCAGGTAAACAAGGCGCGCCTTATCGAAAAGATCGCCGAGTTGGTGAAGGAGAAACGGATCGAGGGTATCACCGAATTGCGTGACGAGTCGGACAAGGAGGGGATGCGCATCGTCATCGAACTGCGCCGGGGCGAGGTGGCGGAGGTGGTACTCAACAACCTCTACCAACAGACTGCCATGCAGAGTGTGTTCGGCATCAACATGGTGGCACTGGTGGATGGCCGTCCACGGCTGCTCAATCTCAAACAACTGCTTGAGTTCTTCATCCGTCACCGCCGCGAAGTGGTGACCCGGCGCACCCTGTTCGAGCTGCGCAAAGCACGGGACAGGGCTCATGTGTTGGAAGGCCAGGCAGTGGCGCTGGCCAACATCGATGAAGTCATTCAATTGATAAAACAGGCGGCCAATCCGGCGGAGGCGAAGAGCGCGCTTCTGGCCCGTTACTGGCAATCGGAAACCGTTGAATCAATGCTTCAACGTGCGGGTGCCGCCAGTACCCGGCCTGAGGAGCTGTCTGATCAGTTCGGTCTTACCGAGCAGGGATATCGTCTGACCGAAGTGCAGGCTCAGGCCATCCTCGATCTGCGACTGCACCGCTTAACGGGCCTTGAGCAGGATAAAATCATCAAGGAATACGAGGAGCTGCTGGATAAAATTGCCGATCTTCTCGATATTCTCGGCAGTCCCGACCGACTGATGCAGGTGATTCGGGAAGAGCTGCTTGAAATACGTGAACAGTATGGCGATGAGCGCCGTACCGAGATCATCGAAAACCGTCTCGACCTTACGCTCGAGGATCTGATCACCGAAGAGGATGTGGTGGTGACCCTCTCCCATGCGGGCTATGCAAAAGCTCAGCCGGTCAGTACCTATCAGGCCCAGCGAAGGGGGGGTAAGGGTAAGATCGCCACCGCAACCAAGGATGAGGATTTCGTCGACAAGCTGTTCGTTGCCAGCACTCACGATACCATTCTCTGTTTCTCCAACATGGGTAAGGTCTACTGGTTGAAGGTCTATGAACTGCCCCAGGCCGGGCGCAATGCCCGCGGCAAACCGATCGTCAACCTGTTGCCGTTGGATGGGGAGGAGCAGATCAATGCCATCTTGCCGGTACGCGAATACGAGGCCAATCGTTATGTCTTCATGGCGACCAGCTCCGGCACTGTGAAAAAGACCTCGCTGGAGGCCTTCTCCAGGCCCAGGGCCAACGGCATCATTGCCGTCGACCTGCGCGACGGGGACAAGCTGGTCGGGGTTGCCATTACCGACGGTGAACAGGATATCCTCCTCTTCAGCAGCAGTGGTAAAGCGGTTCGATTCTCCGAATCCAAGGTCAGGGCGATGGGCAGGACCGCCTGTGGTGTCAGGGGGATCCGGTTGGAAGAGGAACATCAGGTCGTCTCCCTGATCGTTGCCGCCGAAGGTGATGTATTGACCGTTACAGAAAACGGGTACGGCAAACGAACGGCCATCGAGGAGTATCCGGTGCACGGCCGGGGAGGCCAGGGTGTCATTTCGATTCAGACCTCGGAGCGTAACGGTACTGTTGTCGGTGCCGTACAGGTGGTCGATGAAGACGAAGTGATGATGATCTCCGATGGCGGCACTCTGGTGCGGAATCGGGTCAGCGAAATTTCGCAGATGGGTCGTAATACCCAGGGTGTGATCATGATTCGTCTCAGCAGCGATGAACGCCTGATCGGGGTCGAACGGGTAGAAAATCTCGACACCGATACAGACGACGATGCGGATCCGGATCAAACCGATATGGACGATTGAACATCTCACGCCTTCATCCTGTGAAGATATGTGCATGCTTCGCTTGTGCAGGGAAGAAACTCAATGCGGTTGAGTATGATTGTTTTCGGACTGTGTATTTCCCCGGCCAGTGCCCACAGAATATTTGATTGATGAAATTCCAAACTATTCACGATATTGAGAGGCTATAGATGTCACGAGTCTTTAACTTTAGTGCCGGTCCCGCGATGTTACCGGAAGATGTTCTGCAGCAGGCCAGGGAAGAGATGCTTGATTGGCGTGGCAGCGGGATGTCAGTTATGGAGATGAGCCACCGGGGTAAGGAGTTCATGTCCATTGCTGAGCAGGCGGAATCCGACTTGCGTGCCTTGTTGCAGATTCCTGACAACTATAAAGTGATGTTCCTCCAGGGTGGTGCGTCGAGCCAGTTTGCCATGGTGCCGATGAATCTGACCCGGGAAAATACCCAAGTCGACTACATCAATACCGGTTCCTGGTCGAAAAAGGCGATTGCGGAAGCCAAGCGTTTTGCGACTGTCAATCTGGTGGCCAGCACGGAAGAGACCAGGTTCACCACAACGCCTGGTCAGTCGGAGCTCAACCTCGATCCTGGCGCCGCCTATGTGCACTACACGCCTAACGAGACCATCCAGGGGGTAGAGTTTCCCTATGTGCCGGAGACGGCTGATGTACCATTGGTTGCCGATTTCTCCTCCACCATCCTGTCACGGCCGATCGATGTCTCGAAGTATGGAATTATCTATGCCGGTGCGCAGAAGAACATAGGGCCCGCCGGTTTGACCATTGCCATCGTACGTGAAGACCTGATAGGAAATGCCGTCGAAAATACACCGGCAATGTTTCAATATGCGACCCATAGCGACAATGCTTCCATGTACAACACGCCACCGACCTATGGCTGGTACCTGGCGGGTTTGGTATTTAAATGGCTACAGCAAAAAGGCGGACTGGCCGGTATGGCTGTGATCAACCGGCGTAAGGCGGAGGCGCTCTACAAAGCCATTGACGATTCCGATTTCTACGCCAATCCGGTATCACCCGAGAGTCGATCCTGGATGAATGTTCCATTCACATTGGACGACGCCGGGCTGGATGGAAAATTTATCGAAGAGGCGGGAGCAGCCGGCCTCAAGACGCTCAAGGGCCATCGCTCCGTGGGTGGGATGCGCGCCAGTATCTATAACGCCATGCCCGAAGAGGGGGTTCAGGTGCTTATCGATTTCATGGCTGAGTTTGAACGGGTCAACGGATAACAACATGTACAAAATACTGACATTGAACAACATCTCCGTGGCGGGCCTTGATCGTCTGCCGCGTGATACTTATGAAGTCGCCTCCGAAATCACCCACCCGGATGCGATCCTGTTACGTTCCCATAAAATGCATGGCATGGAAATCCCGGAAACGGTGAAGGCGATCGGACGGGCCGGCGCCGGTGTCAACAACATTCCGGTGGCCGAGATGACAGGGTTGGGGATTCCGGTCTTCAATGCGCCGGGCGCCAATGCCAATGCGGTCAAAGAGCTTGTGCTGGCCGGTGCGCTGCTGGCGGCTCGGAACCTGGGTCCGGCCTGGCGCTTCACTACAGGGTTGTCAGGGGATGACGGCGTTATCTCCAAACAGGTGGAGTCGGGAAAGAAGAATTTCGTCGGCTTTGAACTGCCGGGACGTACCATGGGGGTCATCGGGCTTGGTGCAATCGGCGTCAAGGTTGCCAATGCCTGTCGTGCCTTGGGCATGAACGTGATCGGATACGATCCAACCATAACAGTTCAAAGCGCATGGAAGCTCGCTTCGGAAGTGGAGCAGGCCTTGAGCGTGGATGATCTGCTCTCCAAATCGGACTTCGTGACTTTTCACGTGCCGCTGACGGATGCCACTGCAAATATGATCAATGCCGAGCGGTTGAGGTTGATGAAGCCTGGATCGGTGCTGCTCAATTTTGCCCGTAACGGCATTGTCGATGATGAAGCCACCGTGGCCGCCCTGGATAGTGGCCAAATCTATGCATACGTGTGCGATTTTCCCAGCAACCTGCTGAAGGATCATCCGAGAGTGATTACCCTGCCTCACTTGGGGGCCTCAACCAAGGAGGCGGAGGACAACTGCGCTATCATGGTGGCCGAGGAGGTTCGTGACTACCTGGAAAACGGCAATATCACCAATTCAGTCAATTTCCCCAGCATAAATCTGCCGAGAAACGGTGGTTTCCGTATAGCCGTCGTGAACAGCAATGTACCCAATATGGTGGGACAGATCTCCACCGATCTGGCCAATGAGGGATTGAATATCCTGGATATGCTCAACAAATCCCGGGACGATATCGCGGTCACCCTACTGGACGTGGACAAGCGACCCAATGCTGAGCTGTTGCAGACGTTGGCTTCCATCGATGGTGTATTATCGGTACGCTCATTGTCAGGTGAAGAGTAGGGCCAAACGGGCGCAGAGCCGATTGGATCAGTGTTAACAGGCCCTAGGACCAATCAATGAATGATGATGCGAAACTGAGTGCCATCCGACAGCGAATCGATGAGATCGATCTGCAACTGCAGCAGCTGATCAGTGAGCGGGCGGAAGCGGCCCAGGGGGTTGCGCGCATCAAATTGGATGAGGATCCGCAGACAGCTTTTTATCGTCCCGAACGTGAGGCTGAGGTATTGCGGCGTATCAAGGATCGAAACCGGGGACCGCTGCAGGATGCGGAGATGGCAAGGCTGTTCCGGGAGATCATGTCGGCCTGTCTGGCCTTGGAACAGACCTTGAATGTCGCCTTTCTTGGGCCGGATGGAACCTATACACAGGAAGCGGTGCTTAAGCATTTTGGGCATGCTGTTCATACCACAGCCATGGGCTCCATACCGGATACCTTTCGCGAGGTCGAAGCCGGTGCCTGCCAATACGGTGTGGTACCGGTGGAAAACTCCACCGAGGGCGTGATTACCCACACCCTGGATACTTTCGTCAATTCGCCACTGCGGATCTGCGGTGAGGTTTCATTGCCGATCAATCACCAGCTACTCAGTCGTGGGGACCCCGCGGAGCAGATCAAGGTGGTCTACTCCCATGCCCAATCCCTTGCCCAGTGTCGGGGATGGCTCGATCAGCACCTCCCTCATGTTGAGCGGGTTGCTGTCGGCAGTAATGCAGAGGCCGCCAGGCTGGCAACCGAAATAGCCAATGCCGCCGCCATCGCGGGAGAGGCGGCCGGTGAGATCTACCAGCTAAGTGTTGTGGCATCGAACATTGAGGATGAACCCGGCAATACGACCCGTTTTCTGGTGATCGGCAAGCAGGATTCACCGCCCAGTGGAGAAGACAAAACCAGTATCATGTTCTCCACCCATAACAAAGCGGGCGGTCTGCATAGTATGCTTACGCCGTTTGCTGAACATGGAATCAGCATGACGCGCATTGAATCACGTCCATCCCGCAGGGGACGCTGGGATTATCTTTTTTTCATCGATGTGGAGGGGCACAGAAGCGATGACAATCTCGCCGCGGCCCTGCATGAGATCGAGCAGGCGGCCACCCAGTTCAAGGTCCTCGGGTCCTATCCCAAGGCAGTCATATAGCCGCTGATTCCTCTTTTCGAGCAGCACGATGACACGTCAGACAAACCCCTTTCTTGAGCTTGCCGCACCGGGTATCGAGGCCTTGAAGCCCTATTTGCCCGGTAAACCGATATCTGAGTTAGAGCGCGAACTGGGTATCACTCACTCGATAAAACTGGCGTCCAACGAAAATCCCTTGGGCGTCAGCGAAAAGGTCATCGAGACTTTGGGCCGGTGTGTGCCTGAGTTATCCCGCTATCCCGACGGCGGAGGCTATCGACTGCGTCAGCGGCTTGCCGAAAAGCATGCCGTGGATCCCGCCTGCATTACCCTCGGCAACGGTTCCAATGATGTCCTGGATATGGTCGCACGGGTGTTTCTTTCGCCGGATGTCGAGTCTATGTTTTCGCAATATGCCTTTGCTGTATACCCAATCAGCAGTCAGGCTGTCGGTGCCGGGTTGAGGGTTGCCCCTGCCAAGGCATACGGCCACGACCTTGAGCGGATGCTGCAAATGCTCACGCCCAAGACCAGGGTTATCTGGATTGCGAATCCGAATAATCCAACCGGTACCCGGCTGACTGACACAGAGCTGTACTCGTTTTTGCTTCAGCTGCCGGAGCATGTCATCGTGGTGCTTGATGAAGCCTATTTCGAATATGTTCAGGAGAGTGACTTTCCGGATGGCGCGGCATGGCTGCAGCGCTTTCCCAATCTGATTGTGACCCGCACCTTTTCCAAGGCCTATGGGCTGGCATCCCTGCGTATCGGATATGGGCTATCGAATCCCGCCATCGCCGATCTGTTGAATCGGGTGCGACAGCCTTTCAATGTCAATGCCCTGGCGCAGTCGGCGGCATTGGCCGCACTTGATGATGAAGAGTTCATCCAACGTTCGATTGCACTCAACAACAAGGGTATGCAACAGTACCGGCAGGGCTTCGAAGCATTGGGGCTCGACTATATTCCTTCAGTGGCTAATTTTATAACCGTCGATGTTGGTGAGGATGCCTCCAGGGTCGATCAGGCATTGCTGCGCGAAGGATGTATCACTCGACCGATAGCCAACTACGGATTGCCCAACCATTTGCGCATCTCTGTCGGGCTGGAAGAGGAGAACGATCGTCTCTTGACGACGCTGAAGAAGGTACTAAAACGGTGATTGAAAAGCTTGCGATTATCGGAGTCGGTCTGATTGGCGGCTCTGCCGCCCTGGCCCTGAAGGAAGAGGGTGTGGTGAAGGAAGTGGTTGGCTGTGGCCGTGGGGAAGCCAATTTGATCAAAGCACAATCCTTGGGCGTGATCGATCACTACACGCATGATGTAGGTGCGGCGGTTAAAGGCGCCGATATGGTCTTGTTGTCAGTACCCTTGGGTGCAATGCGCGACACCCTGAGTGGTATACGCGGTCAGCTTGCCGATCATGCAGTGGTAACCGATGCCGGCAGCGTCAAGTGCAGTGTGGTAAACGATGTCAAAGCGGTATTCGGCGAAATCCCCGGATTTTTTGTTCCGGGCCATCCCATTGCGGGGACCGAACGCAGTGGCGCTGAAGCGGCGTTTGCCGAGTTGTATCGTAATCGCCGAGTCATACTCACGCCACTGCAGGAAACGGATAAGGATGCGCTCCTGCGTGTCGAAAGGATGTGGCAACAGTGCGGGGCGGATGTGGTACAGATGACCGTTGAGCACCATGACGAAGTATTGGCTGCAACCAGTCATTTGCCTCACATGCTGGCATTTACCTTGGTCGATAGTCTGGCGCGAATGAAAGAGAATGATGAAATCTTTCGCTTCGCCGCAGGCGGCTTCAGGGATTTCACCAGGATCGCATCAAGCAATCCTGTGATGTGGCGCGACATCTGTATAGCCAATCAGAGTTACCTGAATGAAATGTTGACGCGCTTTGCCGATGAGCTGCATGAGCTTGCGGAACTGCTGCAAAGTGGTGATGAAACCGGGTTGCTGGAGATATTTCAACGTGCGAAAAAGGCGCGGGACAGATACGTGGATGGAGTCAATAAAAGCTAGGGCCAGTTAGCACTAATCCAAAAGGCATCTGGCAGATAAGGCAAATATAGTGTCGCTGACCCGATTATTTATGGTTTCAGCGACTGCAAACGAGTGGAATTAACTTGCAACAACAAATCAATTATCGAATACAACCCGGCGGCAAGCTGATCGGCAACTTGCGTGTGCCTGGCGATAAATCGATCTCCCACAGGTCGATCATGCTCGGTTCGTTGGCTGATGGCGTTACTGAGGTAACAGGTTTTCTGGAAGGTGAAGACAGTCTTGCCACTTTGAATGCCTTTCGCCAAATGGGGGTGGCCATCGATGGACCGACCCAGGGCCGGGTGACTATTCAAGGTGTCGGCATGCATGGGCTGCAGGCGCCGGATGGTGCGCTGGATCTGGGAAATTCGGGAACATCAATGCGCCTGCTGACCGGTTTGCTGGCGGGGCAGGGCATGGCGGTGACATTGACGGGTGACAGTTCCCTGTCGGGTCGACCCATGCAACGGGTCATCGACCCGCTTTCGCGGATGAATGCGAGCATCGGTTCGACAGAGGCTTTCACTGCGCCATTGCAGATTCACCCCCAATCTCGCTTGCAGGGTATCGATTACCAATTGCCAATGGCCAGCGCCCAGGTCAAATCAGCACTGTTGTTGGCGGGTCTCTGTGCGGAAGGCGAAACCTGTATCACAGAACCGGCGCCCACCAGGGATCACACCGAGCGTATGTTGCAGGGATTTGGCTATCCGGTGAGACGCGATGGCAACAGGATATGTCTGACTGGCGGGGGGCGATTGAGTGCCTGCGAAATCGACATACCCGCGGATATCTCATCGGCAACCTTCTTTCTTGTCGGAGTCTCTATCGCTGAAGGGTCGGAGATGGTGTTGCAACACGTGGGCATCAACCCCACCCGGGATGGTGTGATTTCGATCCTCAAGTTGATGGGTGCCGAGATAGAGCTCCTCAACGAGAGAGAGGTCGGCGGTGAACCGGTTGCCGATATAAGAGTCATGTCGACAGAATTGCACGGCATCGATATACCCGAGGAGTTGGTGCCGCTGGCAATCGATGAATTTCCGGCCGTTTTCGTGGCGGCGGCGTGTGCCCGGGGTGAGACGCGATTAAGGGGCGCAGTAGAGCTGCGGGTCAAGGAGAGCGATCGTATCCAGGTCATGGCGGAAGGTTTGCAGAGACTCGGTATCGAGGCCGATCCGACGCCGGATGGAATCGTCATACAGGGAGGCGAGCTACAGGGCGGCAAAGTGGAGAGTCACGGCGATCACAGAATAGCAATGTCATTTGCGATGGCGGGATTGAGGGCGGCAGGCCCCATTGAGATTGCCGACTGCGCCAATGTCAATACCTCGTTTCCCGGCTTCGTCCCTTCTGCGGCGGATATGGGGCTGCAGATTGCCGAGGTGAAAAATAGTGGATAGGGCGCCGGTCATTACGGTGGATGGGCCTTCGGGATCGGGTAAAGGAACCCTTGCTCAACGCATCGCGGAGGCCTTGGGTTGGCATTTTCTCGATAGTGGCGCGATCTATCGCGTTTTGGGCTTAATGGTCGAACGTGCTGGCATCGGCGGTGAAAATGTGGATAAAATTGCCGATATGGCTAAAAGTATGCCATTATCATTCGATCAAGGACGGGTGCTGTTGGATGGTGAGGATGTATCGCGGAGCATACGTACTGAAACCATCGGCAATGCGGCTTCCAAAGTGGCTGCCATCCCTCAGGTTCGTGAAGCATTACTGGCATGGCAACGCAACTATGCCAGGTCACCCGGTCTGGTTGCAGATGGACGCGACATGGGAACGGTGGTTTTCCCTCAAGCCAAGGTCAAGATATTTCTCACAGCAAGTGCCGAGGAACGGGCACAGAGACGCTATAAACAGTTGAAAGAAAAGGGGTTAGGTGTTAATCTCGCCCGTCTTACTGAGGAGATTAGAGAACGGGATGAGCGCGACAGCAAACGTGCCGTGGCGCCACTCGTCGCTTCGGAATCAGCATACCAGTTGGATTCGACGGCGATGACTATCGATGAAGTTTATGGGCAGGCGATGCAGATAGTAGGCGCGGCCCTGTCCGATATTCAAAGCTAATCATCTGATTCATCAGTCAAGAATGGTGGCCGGTTTTACCGGCTTAATTTTTAACCTAACAACCTGGCGGACAAAAATATCACTTCATTTTTCGTCCAGCCTGTGCAACCTAGTGTTGCAGGAAACTCAATCCCATGACCGAAAGTTTTGCAGAATTATTTGAGGAGAGTCTCTCCAGTACCCAGCTTCGCAGTGGCGCCATTATTATCGGTACCGTTCTGGATATCACACCGGAAGCTGTTATCGTTAACGCCGGCCTGAAATCTGAAGGCGTTATACCTCGCGACCAATTTCTCAATCAGCAAGGAGATATTGAAGTCCAGATCGGCGATCAGGTAGAGGTCGCGCTGGATGCTGTTGAAGATGGATTTGGTGCCACCAGACTCTCCCGCGAAAAAGCCAAGCGCGATCAGGCTTGGAAAGTGCTTGAAAAGGCGCACGAGGCGGAAGAGACCGTTATCGGACGTATCAACGGTAAGGTTAAAGGCGGTTTCACGGTTGAATTGAATGATATCCGTGCATTCCTTCCCGGTTCTCTTGTCGATGTGCGTCCTGTACGCGATACCGCCTATTTGGAAGGTAAAGATCTTGAATTCAAGGTGATCAAACTCGATCGCCGACGCAACAACGTTGTGGTTTCACGCCGGGCCGTTGTTGAACAGGAGTACAGTGAAGAGCGCGATAAGTTGCTCGAAAATCTGCAGGAAGGTCAAGAGATCAAAGGTGTGGTCAAGAACCTCACCGATTATGGCGCATTTGTTGATCTTGGTGGAATCGATGGCTTGCTGCATATCACCGATATGGCGTGGAAGCGTGTCAAGCACCCCTCTGAAGTTGTTGAGATCGGTGACGAGATCAACGTCAAGATATTGAAATTCGACCGTGAACGTAACCGTGTCTCGCTCGGTCTCAAGCAGATGGGCGACGATCCATGGGTTGCACTGGCACGTCGTTATCCGGAAAGCACACGTCTGTTCGGCAAGGTTACCAACATTGCCGATTACGGATGTTTCGTGGAAATCGAGGAAGGTGTTGAAGGTCTTGTGCATGTTTCCGAGATGGACTGGACAAACAAGAACGTACACCCATCCAAGATAGTCTCCCTCGGTGACGAAGTGGAGGTCATGGTGCTTGATATCGATGAGGAGAGACGTCGTGTCTCGCTCGGTATTAAACAGTGCAAGCCTAATCCCTGGGATGAGTTTGCCGCTACCCACAAAAAGGGCGACCACGTTACCGGTAATATCAAGTCGATTACCGACTTCGGTATCTTTATCGGACTTGATGGCGGTATAGATGGACTGATTCATCTGTCCGATATCTCCTGGGATGATGAGGGTGAAGACGCTATTCGCAACTTCAAGAAGGGCGATGAAGTGGAAACCGTTGTCCTCTCTGTCGATCCTGAACGGGAACGCATCTCATTAGGTATCAAGCAGCTGGCACAGGATCCCTTTTCAACTTTTGTGGCTGCCAACGAGAAAGGCAGTTTCGTTAAAGGTAGAGTTGTAGAGGTCGATGCCAAGGGTGCGATGATCAACTTGGCTGAGGGTGTTGACGGTTATCTTCGAGCTTCTGAGCTGTCACGTGACCGTGTAGAGGATGCACGGAGCGTCCTTAAGGAAGGCGATGAGATAGAAGCGAAATTTATCGGTGTGGATCGTAAGAACCGCTCCATAACGCTTTCCATCAAAGCCAAGGATGCGGATGAAGAGGCGGCCGCTATCAAGGGTTATGCACGTGATGCGGCGACCAGTGCACCGACTTTGGGTGATTTGTTGAAAGAGCAGATGGATAATCAAGGCGAGTAGAGCCAGGAGTCGAATTCGATAGATTCCGAATCGAGGAATCAGGGCCCGCACATTAAGTGCGGGCCCTGAGTCATCGGCAAATTGGAGAACTGACAAGAATGACAAAATCCGAACTGATTGAGATTATTGCCAAGGAGCAGAGCCATCTTGCCTATCGTGATGTAGAGTTGGCTGTAAAGTGCATGATTGAGCACATGAGCCAATCCCTGGCATCGGGTGAGAGAATTGAGATTCGCGGATTTGGGAGCTTTTCACTCCACTACCGGCCGCCAAGGATGGGACGCAACCCAAAAACGGGTAAGACAGTTGCGCTTTCCGGTAAGTATGTCCCTCACTTCAAGCCCGGTAAGGAGTTGCGGGATCGCGTGAATCAGTCCTACACAGAAAACATCACTGAGCAGGTGGAGTAGATTCTCCATCGGCTGAAGTTTCGGTGAATGGCGTTTTTTTAATTACGCCTTTTTATACTCGTTGCCACTCGCTTATTCCGGTGATGAGTTCAACAGTTCAGGTTGGTCACTGGGGAGTTGTTTCGAGGCATCTCGCTCAGCAGAAATCGTAACTGGTTTATCAAGCGATAATTCTTCCGGAAAAGAGCAGGTGAAACTGCTGCCAACTCCCAACTGACTCGCTATTCTTATTTCGCCATCATGTCGACCGATAATATGTTTGACAATGGCTAATCCCAGTCCTGTGCCCCCGGATTGGCGTGATCGCGCCTTATCGACCCGGTAGAAACGTTCGGTCAATCGATGTATATGACGCTCCTCGATTCCCGGCCCGGAATCAGTGACTGTCAGGCAGGCCTCGTTTTCCAGGTGCAGCCAGGTGACGGTGATCTCTGTGCCGGGGGGTGTATGGATGACGGCATTGAAGACAAGATTCGAGAATGCGCTCGTCAATTCGCTCTCTTCACCCAGCAGCCAGAGGTTGTCGTCGACATCCAGATTGATCGTATAACCACCCTTTTGCTCCGCCAACAGCTGTGCCTGATCGATGATTCTGCGCAGTAGATCGGGTACGGCGACCGGCTTCTCCGGGGATGGGGCATGTCCAAGCTCGAGTCGGGAAAGTGTAAGCAGATCGTTAATGATGCTGTTCATTCTGTCCGCCTGCTGAAGCATCAGAGTAAAGGGACGCTCCTGAAACGGCAACATATCATTGTCGGAAAGGTTTTCCAGGTACCCCGCGATAACAGTGAGGGGGGTACGGAGTTCGTGTGAGACATTCGAGACAAAGTCACGTCTGGTCTGGTTGAGCTTATAGACTTCGGTGATGTCTCTCGCGACTACCAGACGCTGGGCCTTCTTACCACCAAATGGTGTAACGCGGAGAGAGATGATCACGGCTTTGTTGCTTGGGGAAGGGAATTCGAGGGGTTTTGAGTAATCGGGATTATTCAGATACTCCGTAAGATTTTCATGTTTGATGTGTTCTGTGAATGAACTGTTTTCATCCCGTGGCCAGCTTATATTCAACAACTGACCGGCAGCAGGGTTCGCCCATTCAATAACGGCGGATTTATTCAGTAATACCAGTCCGTCGGGTATAGAGCTGGTTACCTTTCTGAATCGTGACGCGAAGCGGCTGAGTGTTCTTTTACGTTTTCGGCTTCTGGAGCGGAACCTCGAGAGCTCTTTATAGATCAGTCCCCAGATATCCGCAGGGTAGGGTGGATCGATCCGCGAACTCCGGTTGATCAGATAGGCGAGCTTGATCAGGTAGTAACCGTGTTTAGCGAAATAGGCAGCCAATGCCACCGCGATTGCGCTAGGAATCTGCTGCAGCAGATACCCGATAGGCACAAATATCAGCAGGCTTCCCAGCAGATGATTGATTTCGATTTTCAGATAGCCCTTCACGAAGATGGCCGTTTAAGTTGAAAGTTGCCGGGTGAAAATCTATATCCCACACTGCGCACGGTTTGCAGAAAATTGTGATGTCCCGATGGAGTGAGCTGCTTTCGCAGGCGTCTTATATGCACATCCACCGTTCTTTCATCCACACTGGCGGTGACACCCCAAACCTGATCCAGGATCTGGGTTCGGCTAAAGACTCGGTCGGGGTGAGTCATGAAAAAGTAGAGTAAGCGATATTCAGCCGGTGAGAGGTGGAGTGGGGTGCCGTCAATAGCGACGATATGAAGGCTGGGTTCGATACTCAGGCCGGCAAACTCGATCCCTCTCTCTGTTTGATCGCCACGGTTTCTGCGTAATACAGCCTTGATGCGGGCCAACATCTCTCTAGGTGAAAAGGGCTTGGTGATGTAGTCGTCAGCTCCGCTTTCAAGGCCCTTAACCTTGTCCGATTCCTCAGACCGGGCTGTCAGTAGAATGACAGGGGGTGTATTTGACCGGGCCATTTGTCTCAGCTCTCTGGTCAGGTCGAGTCCTGATCTGCCGGGTAGCATCCAGTCCATTAGGATCAGGTCGTAGCTTCGCTGGGATAACAGGCGACGGGCGTCTTGGGCATTATCGGCTTCATCAACCCGATATCCCTTGGGTTCGAGGATAAATCGAATCATTTCCCGAACCTCGGGTTCATCTTCTACCATCAGTATGCATTGCATCTATCTGTGCACCAAGCTAGGGCCTGTCAACAATAGTCCAGCAGGCCCAAAATACTATCTTATGGAAGTGACTGCTGGATCGGGGCTGAATCCTGCCCATCTCCTCGTGAGATGCGCACTCTTATTTTGAGTTCATGGATTGTTGCGCGGATAATTTTATTGCCCGTGTTTATACTGTAATGTCAATTATATGTTATACATGAAGAATATCACTTATATTTTGACCTTTTTACTGGGTAGTATTGCGCCATGAAATATAATGAATATATTAAATGGCGGTGCTGCATACTTGTGATTCAATGTCTTACCAGTGATAATTACAGGCTGGGCCTAAACGGGCGAGATACATAAAGACACTTCGTGGAAAGTTACCTTATTCTAGCGCTGCTGCTGGTGCTCTCTGGCGTTTTTTCTGGTTCAGAGACTGCCTTGATAAACCTGTCGATGGCTCGTGCGGAAGCCTTGTACAGAGAGGGCAGGAGGGGTGCTCAAGCCCTCTATCTGCTGAAAAAAGATCCGAGCCGCATGCTGATTACTATCCTGATCGGCAACAATGTGGTCAACATCGCGGCGTCTGCGATGGCAACGGTCATTGCAACCGACTATTTTGGTGACACCGGCCCCGGTATCGCCGTGGGTGTGTTGACCATCCTGATCCTGGTGTTCGGCGAGATAACGCCCAAGAGCCTGGCCACCCGTTTTTCAGAACGCATCTCGTTATTTATCGCCCCGCTGATCGTCGGTTTCATGCGCCTCATCTACCCGCTGGTGTGGCTGTTCTTGCAGTTTACAAACTGGGTGCAATCGTCGACCAAAGCCATGGATGATCCGCTGGTGACGGAGCACGAGGTAATTACCTTGATTGAGCATGGTGAGGAAGAGGGAGTCATCGATACCGGTGAGCGGGAGATGATTGAGCGCATCTTCAATTTCAATGATCTGAAGGCCGAGGATGTCATGACTCCCAGAAGACAGGTATTCCGCATTGACGGTCGGCGCTCGCTGCGTGATGTGTTGCCCGGGATCATGCGGGAGAACTTTTCACGCATTCCCCTCTACAAGGAGGATCCGGATGAGATCGTCAGCATGGTTCTGGTGCGTGATCTGATCAAGAATATCGTATCCGGTGAGTTGGACATCCCCATTTCCGACCTGGGCCAGGAACCCCTGTACACCCCATCCAATACAACGATTGATGAGCTGGTACGTAAGCTTAAGCTTAAAAGCATTCATCTTGCGGTGGTGGTTGATGAGCACGGTGCAATGATCGGCGTGGTTTCGTTAGAGGATATGTTGGAAGAGCTGGTGGGTGAGATATATGACGAGACTGATGAAAAACCCAATGATTTGATGGTCTTGGGGGGTGGCAAGGTGCTGGTGCAAGGTACCGCTGAACTACGCGTCGTTGAAGAGTATTACGATATGGATATCCCCGGTAAGCCAACCGATACCATCAATCGATGGTTGCTCAAGCACACGGAAAGGATCCCCGAAAAGGATGAGAAATTCGAATTGGACGGTTTTGAGGTGCGTGTTCAGGACGCATCCCTGCGACGCATACATCAAGTGGTTCTACGGCGGATAATCGCCACCAATCAGGATGATCTCACTGCAGATGTTCAGGACAGTTCCTGATTGCTTCTGAGACGCTGTTTGAAATGGTTCATGAGCTTCTCGCGCATACGTTTTTCCCGATGTTTCTTGGCTGCATCCAAACGCCGTTCAACCACACCGATAAGCGTTTCCTGACAGTTGAGTGAAGTTTCACCGCTATCGGGTATGCGCCGTACGTAGGTGCCGTCGGACTGCATATCCCAGGCGCTATGCTTGTCACCCAGCTGCACATCGAGAATCAAACGCAGTTCCTGGCGCAGTGCCGGTGATTCCACCGGGGTCAGTACCTCTACCCGCTGCATCAGATTACGTTGCATCATGTCGGCGGAACCGATGAAATACTCTTCGTCGCCACCATTGAGAAAGTAGATGATGCGCGCATGTTCCAAGAATCTTCCGACTATGCTGATTACGCTGCTGCTTTCGCTCAGCCCGGGAATGCCGGGACGGAAACGACAGGTATCTCTGACGATAAGATCAACCTTGACCCCAACCTGGGTGGCCTTATAGAGGGCCTTGACGATATCGTGATCCTCGAGGGCATTCATCTTCATCTGGATATGCCCGGGATGTCCCTCGTCATGCAGTCTGATCTCTCGTTCGATCTTCTCCACAAGAGACTGTTTTAAGGTATAGGGAGCTGCCAGAATCTTACGGTAGCTGGGAGGCGGTGAATAGCCGGTCAGATAGTTGAACAGCTCTGTCAGATCCTTACCGGTATCCTCATCGCATCCAAGCACCCCCAGATCCGTATAAAGCCTGGCGGTGCCGGCGTGGTAATTACCCGTGCCGATATGGTAGTAGCGACGCAACTGGGAGTAGTCCTTGCGGATCACCATGATCAATTTGCTGTGTGTCTTCAGCCCCAGAACACCATAGGTGACATGGATGCCTGCCTGTTCCAAACGTCTCGCCCAGCGTATATTGGCGGCTTCATCGAAGCGTGCCTTGAGTTCTACCAGCACCGCTACCTGCTTGCCGTTGCGGGCCGCTTTTATCAGGGAGTCGAGTACATTGCCTTCGGCTGATGTACGATAGAGGGTCATCTTGATCGCCAGAACCTTGGGATCCTCCGCCGCCGTGCGCAGGAAGCGCTCCACTGTGGTGGTAAAGGACTCATAGGGGTGCTGCAGCAACAGAGATCCATGCTCTCTGATGATATGAAAGATATTGCGTCGGTCATGTGCCAACTGAGGATGGTCGGATGGGTAGTGGGGTGGATTGCGGAGCTCTGGAATGTTCAAGGTGGCGATTTCAAACAGGTCTCGAAGAGCCATCATACGATTGATTTCAAATACATCCTGCTCCTGATCGAGACCAAGTTCTGCAGCCAGCATCCCGCGATGCGTGGGATTCATTCCCGCAGAGACCTCCAACCTTACAATCGGTGCAAAGTGACGTTCACGCAATTCTGTTTCAATGGCTTCCAACAGGTCGCTGGCCGACTCCTGGTCCAACTCCAGGTTGGCGTTTCGCGTGACCCGGAACAGATCGCATGATTCAATCTTCATGCCGGGAAACAGCATATCGAGGTTGTTTGCGATCAGGTTGTCGAGGGTAACGAAAGTGTAATCCTCATCCACCTGGATCAAGCGTGGTGAGACATCCTTGCTGACCGGTACCTTTACCCTTGCCATATGCAGGTCGTAACCACTGGGAAAACGGAGTGTGACCAACAGGTTGAGCGTTTGGTTGGAGATAAAGGGAAAGGGATGGCTCGGATCCATCGCCAATGGCGTCAGCATCGGGAAGATGTTCTGCTGAAAATGTTCACGGAGGGTTTGTTGCTGGGTCGCGTCCAGGGCCTCGTATTGGGTGATACGAATTCCGGCTTCCTCCAGTGCGGTCTGCAGTTCATGATAGATACGCTGTTGCGCCTGCTGGATCTCGAATATTACTGTGTGGCACTCGATCAATTGTTGCTGTGGGGTCCTGCCGTCTACCGTTGTAGTGGTGAGGCCTGCAGCAAGTTGTTGCTTAAGACCGCCTATGCGTTTCATGAAAAACTCATCCAGATTGCGGCTGACGATGGCGAGGAATTTAACCCTTTCCAGCAATGGATTTTTCTCCACCTCGGCCTCATTCAGCACCCGGCGATTGAAAGCGAGCCAGGTCAGCTCCCTGTTCAGATAGAGACTGGAGTCGTTCAGATCGATGTCGGAGACCGGTTCAACCTCATTGCCGGTCTGGCTGTTTGTGTCGATGGTTGCTTGATCGGGTTGGGACATGGCAATAGATATAGTCAGGTTGGGTGGATATCACATTCCATACTTTTATAAAGTATAGGCATCCCGACCGACCTTGCCAGGCAGATTACCATGAAATATTGTACAAATACCTTTGCCGGACTCAGCTATAGCATGCGGCTATTGCACGGTTGCATGGCGCGATTCAGAGAATAAAAATACTGTCTTTCGGTCTGAAATTCTCCAATTGATTCATCTGGTCAAGCATGGATAGCAGAAAGCCGCTGCTATTGATGCGTCCCAGACCGCCGGTATTGCAGGCGAGTTCGGAAAATTCCAGGCAACCATCCACTCTGCCGCGAGGATTATAGATCAGACTGGGTATGGGGTCTCCGGTATGACGGCCGGTATTGGTATCGGTGCAGTGATCGGCAGTTATGGCAATCACCAGTGAATCATTGATCAGCGGGGCTATGGCGTCATCGATTTTCAACAACATCTCCCGTTTACCGGTGGGATTGAGATCATGTGAGTAGATGTCGGTGGCTTTGATATGCAGATAGACCATGTCGTGATCATCAAGTGCACTTATCGTGGTTTTTACCTTGGCATGCAAATCCGTATTGTGGTCGGCGGTAAAACGGTCATGCGTAAAAAGGTCATAACCCAGTAACCTGCCAAGCCCCAGTACCGTACTCTCGCCGGATATCACTGCGGTTTTGAGCTTGAGCTGATTAAGCAGGGGTTTGACTTTCGGTAGCGTACCGGGTCCTCTACAGATAATGCCATTGGCGGGTGGTAGGTTATTATCAATTCTTTGGCGATTTACCGGATGTTCGGAGAGCTTCTCATAAATGATCTCCATCAACCGATTCACCGCACTGGCGGTCATCACCGCTGCGCTGTCTGATGGGTCATTGGGAAGGCAGGTGAGCAGGCCCTTGGTCTTGAACTGGTTGCCGGGATCGGTGTTGGATATGTCATGGGAGAGGCCGCAGCCCTCCATTTGCAATACGACACGGTGTTGGGTTGCCGGGTGCAGGCTGGCTATTATGCCATCACCCAAATCGACCTGGCCTATCGCAGCAGTCAGGGATTCAGTGCCCGTGTTGATCCTGCCCGCTCTGCGGTCAAGAATATCGTAGCGATCCTTACGCTTTTTCAAGGTGGCGAAATTGCAGCGGAAATAGAGCGCCTGATCGTTATCGTTCAGACCGACTCCGGATGCCTCTATAGGACCCCGTGCCAATTTCATTGTATGCTGTTTGGATAGCCCGAATAAGAGACAGATGCCGGTATGTGTACCCACTGGCATGCCGGGGAAGAGCGGATCGACAAGACCGCATTGCCCCGCACTCGCCAATCCATCCATATTCGGCGTATCGGCCACTTCAAGTGGTGTTTTGCCACCGAATGCAGGAATTCCTCGATCGCCAAGACCGTCAAGGATGATCATCACTCCTTTTTGGGTTGTCAACAAGGGTTTGCTCCACTAGTCTGCATTTTACCGGTGTTTCTACCTTATGGTTTCAATACTAAATAGGACAGACTGTCGTATGGCCGCCATTCCCTGAAAGCTAGTAACATAATTAATGTCTATGATTATTCCAATTGAGTATGGTCCGCCTGATGAGGAATACGGGTTTGTTATTCTGTGCCGAAAACGTCCTCAACCTTAGCATGAAAATCCTTCTGTAACACCTCGATAATGGAGCGCATTACGCGATCCGTGGTTTTATCTCTATCATCATTCATTATGATCGGGATGGCGTTGTTGTCAGCTTCGGAAAGCAGGTGTGACTGGAGCATCCATATCGATTCAAAATTCGAAAGATAATCACTCTGAGCATTTCTCACAGGGGCACTGACGCCCCGGTCTTTCAATTGGTGTTTCAGTCTGTCCTGCTTCAGTACCGCCAGCATGATCGGAACGATAACCGCACTCTTTTCATCCTTGAACCGCTTCACCAGGGCGGGTGAGACATGAACGCCTTCAAGTATCAGGGAGACCTGCTCATTCAAGGCACGCTGTATCACGGCTTCGCAAGGGACGGATACCAGCTCAGCCTGGTGTATAAAGCCATGGATCATTCTCTCTTCAGGCGGTTCCTTGGAGTCATCAGAGCCGGGGATTTTGCGCCAGGCATTAAATGAGGAGGTATGCAGTTCAGGGAGAAGTTTTATCGGCACCATCATACGCATGACCTCCCTGAGCATATCGGTGGATTGAGTCCGAATGATATTCAACCGGTGTGCCACCTCGGTTGCGACGGTGCTCTTGCCGCAACCGGTCGTGCCGCCTATCAGGAGTATCAGGGGACGTTGTGTATGTTTGTAATCGACCCATACCAGATAGCGCTTTGCAGCCTCTTTGCCGTAGTGTTGTTTCAGTTTATCGTAAGTCAGTCTTCCGATAGTGCTGCTATCAACGGCATCTTGATAGGATTCAGCTAAATCTTTATAGACATTCTGTGTAATGTAGGCTGCCTTGTCAGAGCCGAGACCGCTGGACTCGAGTGTGCGCCTATGCTCAATCATAGAGAAAGGCATGAGGTTGTCTTTATGGTCGCGTACGAAGATCTTCGTGGCGGCAGGATAGATGGTCTCGTAGTTCTCTATAACCTCTTTTTCATCCATCTTCTGCAGTTCAGACAAAACTATTTTGCGCAGCTCTTCGGTGGTGATCTCATCAACGTTGTTGATCTGCTGCCGAATATCGGATGAGAGCTGGTACGCTGTTTCAAAAGCAAGCCCGGCATCGGTCAGAGAGCGAGTCAGGATACCTCTGAGAAACGGTGTTCTTATATCATCCGATCTATCGAATACGAGTGTTTTTGCCATATTGGTGTTAACCAGGCAACTAGGGCCTGTCTTTCTTGAAGATATACCAGTCAGGGGTTTCAGACTGCTACTGTAGCACTCCTTGGGTTGATTTTGATATTAGGGCCTGTTAACAGGCCCTAGCAAGGGCTTAGAGTTTATCCTCCCATACGTAAATAGCTTCCGCTTTGTTACCTGGTTCAAAGAATTTAAGCTGCTTGACCAGCGATTTTACCAACATTATTCCGCGTCCGCTGTAAAGGGTCTCATTTGTCACATGTTGTGACAATGTCTTGAATTCGAACCCATGCCCACTGTCTTCCACCGTTATCACAATATATCCACTATTGTTGTTTTGATGAATTCTCAATCCGATGCGTATCTGTCCTTCTGTCAATGCCTCCAGGCGTTGCTCCCGTTGTTGGAAATAGTTGGTGAATCCATCTTCCCCCTGTTTAAGCAAGGAATCCAATTGCAGTACACCGTGATCCAGGGCATTGATATAGAGTTCGGTGAGGATGGTGAATAACGGGCGCCGATGCTCATGCAGTCCGGCTGTCTCCTGAATGTAGTTGATAAGTATGGGTACAGGATCGGCCTGACGCAGTTGACTACCGTAAAGAATGAGCTGGAACTCGATGCAGTCAGGTTGCTCATGGGAAAACAGGTTTTGCGGCATATCCCCGTCAGTTACAAAATGGTGTGACCCAGATTCCCAGCCAGGTAACAGCTCACGGATCAGCGGCACTTCGACAACACTGATATCATCATCTTGGGGGGCGTCCTGGCAAAATGCTTCAAGATCCTTGGCGAGTTTATCCATTATGTAAGAACTGCTGTCGCTCTTCCTGATGGCCTCAATAAACCGCTTTTGGCCGAACAATTCACCATTCGAATCACGCGCTTCGGTAACGCCGTCAGTTGCGAGAATAACCCTGTCACCCTCATCGACCCGCAGGTGATGAAAGTCATCCCTGAAATCGATATCCGGAGCGATACCCAAGGGGAGGGATTTTGATGCTATTTCATACTTTAGACGCATACTCTCATTCTCGATTAAGTAGCAGTCCGGCATGCCGCAATTGATAATTGAGATATGATCCAACTGGTGGTCGACCTTAACGAACTGGGCAGCCAAGAACATCCCGGTTGGCAATAGATCATGCAGCTTGTTGTTGATGGCGAAGAGTATCTGTTGGGGAGCAAACCCCTTGGCTGTCATGGAGCGAAATGCTTCGGAGGTTGGCAGTGCACCCAGCGCTGCGGCCAATCCATGGCCGGTGAAGTCACCCAGCAGGACATGCAGGTCGTGTGATGGGGCGAACGCTGTCAGCATCAGGTCGCCACTGAATACGCTGGCAGGTTTCAACAGGCTGCGGATATGCTCGAGGGCCACATTACCGGCGATGACCGCACCGCTGAACACCTGTTCGGCAATCTCTTCGTCACGTTGCATGCGACTGTAGAGCATACGGGTGTCCTGATGCAGGGTGCGGATGCGCTCCATGGCCTTAACCTTGGCTGATAGCACTGTGAAACTGTACGGCTTGGAGAGAAAGTCGTCGCCGCCAACCTCGACACAACGGGCAAGGGCCTTTTCATCGGACATGGCTGTGAGGAAGATAATGGGGACGAAATGGTCACCTGCCAGGCGTTTGATTTCGGAAGCGGCTTCATAGCCGTCCATGACCGGCATCATGACATCCATGAAAATAATATCCGGACTCTGTTTTCTGAAATGTTGTATGGCCTCAGCTCCGTTCTCGGCCTCAATTACATTGTAACCGTGTTTTTTTAACAACGCCTTGAGAATCATACGGTTTGTCACTTCGTCCTCGACAATGAGTGCGATTCCGTTGTGCTGAGGTTGAGTTGAGATTTTTGGCATAGTGCTTACCGAAATTATTATTGATATATAGAAATTCAGGTTTTATTAAATGTAACAAACTCAAATGTGCCCGGTTTTACTCCTGATGTACACTAGGGTCTGTTAACACTAATCCAATTGGCCCTGCTGGGACTATTTTTTCGTCCCGCAAGGCAGCGTGAGCGAGGTGTAGTGACTCTACATGAGCGAATGCTAACGCCGCTGGGCGTTGCTCGTCGCTCATTTGGAATAACTAAACTTCTCTCCTCGCGCCTTGATGGGCGCTTTTTCAGGCGCAACAGGGCCAATTGGATTAGTGTTAACAGGCCCTGGCTGAAGCTGTGGCCATTAGGCTGCAGTACCATATTGTGATATGAAGATACGCCAAATCTACCTGGAAACCTATACGTGTCCGAGGAATCGCTGACAATTTCATACCCATCTGAGAGCCGGGCGGTGCTCTCTTTTAAGGGTTCCTGGACACTGCGTGATGTAAGTTTCGACTGGCAGGGAGTGATACAGGAACTGACTGATCGTAGAGGGCTTGAAGCGATTTCACTCGATACCGGCCAGCTTGTTCGTTGGGACAGTCAATTTCTGAGTCTGGTGCTGCATCTGCATGATTTTGCCCACCAGCGGGATCTGCAGCTTGATACTGAGGGTTTGCCGGAAGGGGTCCGCAGGTTGCTGAAACTGGCTCAGGATATCCCTGAACGCAAAGGTGCACGGCGTCGGGCGCAGTCCTATTCATGGCTCTATCGTATCGGAGCAATGACCCTGAAGGCCTGGCGGGAGTCGGTGCTGTTCACGCGGTTTGCCGGTGAACTGACGCTCTCTCTGTGGCGACTGTTCTCCGGTAGGGCGAATTTTCGCGCAATCGACTTTCTGCATTTCCTTCAGGCAGCCGGTCCGGAGGCTCTCCCCATCGTCAGTCTGATCGGTGTGCTGGTCGGGGCGGTGCTTGCATTCGTGGGCGCTATACAACTGCAGATGTTCGGCGCTGAGATCTATGTCGCCAATCTGGTGGGCCTGGGATCGGTAAGAGAAATGGGGGCCATGATGACCGCCATAATCATGGCCGGTCGAACCGGCTCTGCCTATGCGGCTCAACTTGGTACCATGCAGGTCAACAATGAGATCGATGCATTGAAAACATTCGGTATCTCTGTAGTGGATTTTCTGGTGCTGCCGCGGTTTTTGGCGCTGTTGATTATGCTGCCATTCCTTACCCTTTGGGCTGACATGCTGGCAATTCTTGGGGGGTTGATGGTCGGTGTCTGGGTATTGGATATCTCGCTGATCGAATATCTGATTCAGACCCGGGAATCCATGGGCTGGGGCGATTTGGCGGTTGGCACGGTGAAGAGTGTACTGTTTGCCATTGTGATCGCCATGTCGGGGTGTCTGCGGGGATTGCAGAGCGGCAGGAACTCTTCGGCGGTTGGGCATGCAACCACTTCAGCAATGGTGACGGCGATACTGCTGATTGTGATTTGGGATGCCATATCAACATTGATCTTCAATCAATTGGGGATATGAACGATGGCGATGAATACTGCATCTGTCGAAACTCCGGCAACATCGCATATCGAGGTTAGGGATCTGACCATGGCATATGGTGATTTCGTGATCCAGCGCGATCTCAACTTTACAATCCGGCAGGGTGATATCTTTATCGTCATGGGTGGCAGTGGGTGTGGCAAGAGTACCCTGTTGCGTCATTTGATCGGACTGATAAAGCCGGCAAAAGGCAAAATTTACTATCATGGCCACGGATTCTGGCAGTTGGATGAGGAACGGCGGCAGGACCTGATGCGAAGAATGGGGGTGCTCTATCAAAGTGGTGCCCTCTGGAGCAACATGACACTGGTGGAAAATATCTCAATGCCGATCGAGACCTATACGGATCTGTCCACGGCGCAGGCGCGGGAATTGGCATCCTATAAGCTGTCTCTGGTAGGCCTCAAGGGTTTTGAAGGCTACCTTCCCGCTGAGATCAGTGGTGGTATGCAGAAGCGGGCCGGACTCGCCCGAGCGATGGCGCTGGACCCGGAATTGCTGTTCTTCGATGAACCGTCCGCTGGGTTGGATCCTGTCAGCGCGAAACGGCTGGACGACTTGATCATCGAGTTGAGTGAGAGTCTTGGCACCACGATCGTGGTAGTGACCCATGAATTGGCCAGCATATTCGCTATTGGAAATAATTCGGTGTTTCTCGATTCCGAATGCAAGACCATGATTGCTCATGGCAACCCGGGTGATCTGCTGCAAAGCTGCAATGATCCCAGAGTACAGGCATTTCTGACCCGGGGCACGGATGCCTCATCAACTCCAGGAATCTGAATAGTATGCAATCGAAGGTCAGTCCAACCCTCATCGGTCTCTTCGTTCTGGCATCGCTGGTATTGGGATTGAGCGCAATATTTCTGCTCTCCGACGGCAATCTGTCTCATCAATCCACACGCTTTATTCTGTTTTTCGAGAGTGATGTCAAGGGGCTTCAGGTCGGCTCGCCGGTGAATTTTCGGGGCGTCAGGATAGGCAAGGTCGAGTCGATGTCGATCACCTATTTCAAGGAGAGTGGCGAATTCAGGATTCCCGTCATCATCGGCATCGATGATACGCGGGTAGGGATCGATGGTGTACAGACAGGCAGCGGTGTATTGATCGGATTGGATGAACTGATCAAGCAGGGGCTTCGGGCGAGACTCAATCTGCAAAGCCTGGTGACCGGAAAACTGGAGATAGAGCTCGATTTTCATCCCGGCACACCGGTTCGGCTGGTGAGCGCCAACTCTGAATACCGGGAAATCCCCACCATTCAATCGAGTATGGAGCGAATCGCCACCGCATTGGAGGCGATGCCAATTGAACGGATTATGACACGCCTGTCAGGGATTCTGGACAGTATTGATGAGATGGCCGCCGACGGTGAGTTTGAGCGTTTGAAAGCGTCTCTGTTCCAGATAACCCGGCGTCTCGATAGTATCACCCAACAGCTGCATCGGGTTACACCTCAACTCATAGACGATAGTACAAATACCCTTGCGGAAGCGCAGGTAATGCTTACAGAGATAACCCTAACCGCTACCAAATCTCAGCAGTTGATATCGGAAACAGAAGGCAGGTTGGCCAAGGCGTTTACCAGTTGGGAGCGGACCATGGCCAATGGCGAGGTGACATTCTCGCAGCTGGGGCAGGTGGCCTCCTCAGCGGATAAGGTGCTCAGTGAGGATTCACCGGTAATGACCGAACTGACCGCCGCCCTGCGTGAACTGGGTGCGGCGGCAAGATCCATTCGAAATATGTCGGAGTACCTGGAACGCCATCCCGAAGCCATATTGAGGGGGAAACAGTAATGCAATCTACACCTGGTGCGCGAATTCCGATTATCGCGCTTTTTCTTGCGCTGTTGTTTTCAGGCTGTGCCGGGACCTCGTCCCAACCGACCCGTTTCTATCGCCTCGATGGCCAGCCGGGTAAAACCGAGGCCATCTCCCTGAAACCTCTGCCCGGGCAGCAGTTATTGGGCATCGGGCCGATAAAATTGGCAGCTTACCTGGACCGCCCGCAAATCATTGAGCGCCAGACACAACATCGGCTGCAGCTGCATGAATTCGATCACTGGGCAGGCTCACTGCAAGAGAATATCATCCAGGTGGTTACTCATTTAATGCGACAAAAGCTGACTGATATGAAGGTCATCGACTATCCCTGGCATGGGACTATCAGGCCGGATTACGAGGTATTGATGACAATCAATCGTTTCGAGCGTGAAGGTGACAGGATTTGGTTACAAATGCGCTGGAGTCTGATTAGGAGTAGCGACAACAGGCTTATGGAGATGCAACGGCTTGCGATCGAAGAGCCTTTGCAGGGTAGCGGTGTTGAAGCCGGCGTGGTTGCCGCCAATCGTGCGCTGGGTCAAATGGCAGAGCGAATGGCCACGGCAATCCTCTCCATGGAGTAGCAATCCCGAGCCTGACCGGAAGACTATCGGGCTAAGGGATCCTGCATTACCTCGTTCCCACGCTCCGCGTGGGAATGCATACGAAAGGTCGGTAATAAGGTGAAGTATGAGTTCCCACCCAGGAGTGTGGGAACTGGAAACAAGCCGCTGCGCTACTGAGTCACGGGCTTTTGTTCCACTTGCCCCTGCGGCTGAGTCTGGGTCGGTGGAACTATTGTCGGAACCGGCACAGGGGTTTCAACGATTTCGGGTTGTGGCGGCTCATAGCGTTCTGCGATCGTCAGCAGGCCGATCACCGGGTGGTCGATGTAGTGGAGCTTTCCGCTACGCATGCGCCTGCTCTCCTGCATCCGGTAATGCCGGAAGCGTGGCATAAAACCAAAATTGTCATCATTCGCTTGCGCAGGGCCTCCACGGACGCTTCTATGTAACACAATATCTGCATCCAGGTGCAGATAGCGTTTGATGCTGAATTTCAGGGTGCCCTCGAGTTTCGGTGGATTGAAATCCGAGACCTTTGCGCCATCTGCGGGCAACAGAGAGAATTGGACCTGTTTAGCCTTGTCGGGATGTTCCATCGGCTGACGCCATGCAACATGGTAAAGGGGGCGGTAGTCACGGGATCTTCGCATTTGGCGCCAGGCGTCATTCAGGGATCTCTCCTCAGCGGGCAAGGCACGAAAGGCGACGGGTTTATTATTCGCTAGAGGTTGTCCCTTTGTGAACCAGGCCGCATTGCTTGGCGACGGCCTTCCCGGATCATCGGGCCATCCCTCAGTGGAGCCGGCACCTGGCGCAATGCGTTCGAAGATCAGCACCTCAAATTGATACCAAACGGGGGCGTTGTCATTGTCTGCGCCCGCTGCCGGTAACATCATTGGCTGCATCATGAGTGCGCCTATAAGCAGAGCGCTTAACTTTTCCCGGAACCTTCTCATCTGGTAAACCTTATCAACCCATTCTCATCAATTGCACTAGGGCCTGTTAACACTAATCCAATACGCCCTGCTGGGGCTGTTTTTGTGCCCAGCAAGGCAGAATGAGCGTAGTGTAGTTATTCTACATGAGCGAATGATAACGCCGCTGGGTGCGAAAACAGCCCCAGCCCTTCGGGTTGTGCCTGAAAAAGCGCCACTCGGTGTTGCTCGTCGTTCATTTGGAATAACCAAACTTCTCTCCTCGCGCCTTGATTGGCGCTTTTTCAGGCACAACAGGGCGCATTGGATTAGTGTTAACAGGCCCTAGTATATTCTTCGGTCGATACTGGAAAGTGCGCCAGTAGCGGTTTCATTATGCATGCCATCCTTTGTTGAACCACATCAGTCTATCAGGCTGTCAAGCAGGGTGTGTATTTTTTTAACCCGCCTGTCGGGCACCTCGAGATCGGCGATATAGCGTAGTTTATCACTCCCATCCAGCTTGTATGTATTGGGTCGGCTCTGGATCAGGCCGATCAATATGGCCGGATCGAGTTTAGGATTCTCATCAAACAGCAGTCGCGCCCCTTTGGGCCCGGCTTCGATCTTACGAATACCCAGGGGGTGGGCACGCAGTTTCAGCTCTGTGATTTCAAACAGATTCTTGGTCGCTTCCGGCAGCAGTCCAAATCGATCGATCATCTCAACCTGCAGATCCCGCAGCTCGGTCTGATCCTTGGCACTGGCGATGCGTTTGTAGAGAACCAGACGTGAATGGACATCGGGCAGATAGTCTTCCGGCAGCAGGGCGGGGATATTGAGTTCGATCTCCGTACCGTGGTCCAGCGGCCTGTCCAATTCCGGTTGTCTGCCGGCCTTAAGTGCCGCTACCGCCCTATCAAGTAGCTCGGTATAGAGTGAAAAGCCGATCTCCTGGATCTGGCCGCTCTGCTCTTCGCCCAGCAACTCACCCGCACCGCGAATCTCCAGGTCGTGGGTGGACAGGGTAAAACCGGCGCCAAGATCTTCAAGGGATTCAATGGCTTCAAGGCGTTTTTTGGCATCCGCCGTCATGCTACCTGGCGGAGGTGTCAGCAGATAGGCATAGGCCCGATGGTGGGAACGGCCAACACGGCCGCGAATCTGATGAAGTTGGGCCAGCCCCAATTTGTCCGCCCGGTTGATAATCATGGTATTGGCACTGGGTACGTCGATGCCGCTCTCGATGATCGTGGTGCAGATCAGCAGGCTGAAGCGCTGGTGGTAGAAGTCGCGCATGATCCCTTCCAGTTCCCGTTCACGCATCTGGCCATGGGCAATCTGGAGCCGAATGCCGGGCAGCAGGGATTCGAGCCGTTGAGCCATGTTTTCAATGGTGCTGACCTCGTTGTGCAGGAAATAGATCTGTCCGCCGCGCTTCAACTCCCGTTGGCAGGCCTCGATGATGAGGCTGTCATTCCATTGGCTGACAAAGGTCTTGACCGGATGGCGCAGGGCAGGCGGGGTGGCGATGATGGAGAGATCGCGCATCCCCGACATGGCCATGTTGAGGGTACGGGGTATGGGAGTGGCGGTCAGGGTCAATAGGTCGACCTCGCTTCGCAGTGTCTTGAGCTTCTCTTTGTGGCGCACGCCAAAGCGATGTTCTTCATCGATGATCACCAAACCCAGATTTTTGAATTTGATCTCCTGTGACAACAGTTTATGGGTGCCCACAACGATATCGATAGTTCCATCCCGCAGGCCGTCGATCACCTTTTGCTGCTGTTTCCCGGTACGGAAGCGGGACAGGCTCTCCACCTTCACCGGCCAGTCGGCGAAGCGATCGGCGAAATTCTGGTAGTGTTGTTGCGCCAACAGTGTGGTTGGCACCAATACCGCAATCTGTTTATTGCCCTGGGTTGCCATGAAAGCGGCGCGCATGGCGACTTCCGTCTTGCCAAAACCGACATCGCCGCAGACCACCCGGTCCATGGGGCGGGTTGAGACCATGTCCTGCAATACAGCGTCGATAGTCTGGAGTTGGTCCGGTGTCTCTTCGAAATCGAATGAAGAGGCGAAGGCCTGATACTCGTCATCCGGTGTGGGAAAGGCCACGCCTTGGCGTGCGGCGCGCCGTGCATAAATCTCCAGCAGTTCTGCAGCAACATCACGTATCTGCTTGGCGGCTTTGCGTTTTGTTTTTTCCCACTGGTCCCCACCTAAACGGTGCAGCGGTGCGTTTTCCGGGGATGCACCGGCATATCGGCTGATCAGATGGAGCGAGGCGACCGGTACATAGAGTTTATCGCCGCGGGCGTACTCCAGGGTTAGAAACTCTGTCTGCATGCCGCCTACATTGAGGGTCTGCAGACCGAGATAACGACCCACGCCATGATCTTCATGCACCACCGGGGCACCCATGTGCAATTCGGTGAGGTTGCGTACAATCTGATCCGGATCCTGACTGACCTTGCGCCGCCTTCGCTCCTGGCGTACCCGTTCGCCATAGAGCTGGGTCTCGGTGATCAGGGCGATACCCTGTTCCTGCAGCCAAAGTCCCTGTTCCAGTGGCGCCACGCACAGTGCTATCTTGATATTGTCGTTGAGAAAGGTATCCCAGCCATCAACGACCTTGGGATCTATATGGAGATCCCGCAGGGTTCCCAACAACATCTCCCGTCGACCGGCGCCTTCGGCGATAAAAAGCACCCGCGTGGATTTGTTCTCGAGAAAATGCCGCAATGCGGAGGCTGGATCCTTGCTGCGCACCTGGAAAGCGACCGGTGGAGGCAGTTTGGAATTGAAGTTAATCACATCGGCATAGCCTTTACTGCGTGCCGCTACTTTGTGGTAGCTCAGCATGATTGAGTGACCCTGCTTCAAAAACGAGGCAAGTTCGTCTGCCGAAATGTAGAGCTTGCTTGGCGCCAGCAGGGGCCGTTCGAGATCGTGACGGCGCTCTTCAAACCGCACCTTCACCTCATTGAAGAAGATTGTCGCCCGCTCTCTCACCTCTTCCAGTTCCATCACCATATGGTGTTTCGGCAGGTAATCGAAAAGGGTTTCGGTCTGTTCGAAAAACAGCGGCAGGTAGTATTCAAGGCCGCCGGGCATCCTGCCATCGGAAACATCCTGATAGATCAGGCTTTGCTGCAGATCCCCTTCGAACTGACTACGGTAGTTACGGCGAAATCGATTGATAGCCGCTTCATCCATGGGAAACTCCCTGGCGGGGAGCATTTCGATGCGTGGGACCTTGTCGCAGGAGCGTTGGCTCTCCGGATCGAAGGTTCGTATGGTATCGACCTCATCGTCGAACAGATCGATACGATAGGGGCGTTGGCTGCCCATGGGGAAGATATCGAGCAGGGATCCCCTGACAGCGAATTCACCATGGGAAAAGACTTGCGAGACACACTGATAGCCGCCATGTTCAAGCTGTCGCCGGGTTTCATCCAGATCGATGCTTTGTCCGCATTCGACAATCAGACAATGAGCGTCGAGAAAGCTCTTCGGGGCCAAGCGCTGCATCAATGTGGAAACGGGGGCGACCAGTACGGCCCGCTGCATCCGCGGCAGGCGGTAGAGGGTCAGCAGTCGCTGTGAGATCAACTCGGGCAAGGGCGAAAAGAGATCGTAGGGCAGGGTCTCCCAATCGGGGAAATTGACCACCGGGACATCCGCAGTGTCGAGAAAGAATCCCAGTTCTCGCTCCAGCCGGGTGGCTGACTGCATATCATGGGTCACCACCAGAAGCAGGCCCTGATAGGCACTCGCCGCATTGGCGATTGCCAGCGCGGCGCTGGATCCATGTAATCCGCCCCATTGCAGCCGTTCGCCGACAGCCTGCGGTAGGATGGGTTCGAATGGAGATAGCGGTTGTATGGGTTTTTCAGACATTGAGCAAGCTTGGTGGACTGGATTGAAAAACAGGCAATTGTCTCACAAATTACTGGAATACGGCCAATCGGGATAGAGATTATTTGATCTTCAAAACCTTGAGAGTAGCAACCTGTTCGCGCCTGTTATATTCATACTGCATTCTTCATAGAGCTTTATACGTCACACCATTTCACTCTCTATTCCTCCGAAATATTATGGTAGTCATAGGTTGAGTAAGTAACGTTAATGAGTATTCTAGAGTCCTGTTTGGATACAGCGTTAAGGAGGAGTGTTGAAAAAATACGTACCTAACCTGATCGGCCTCATGGCCGTGTCGCTACCTGCCCAGCTGCCAGCCAGCGAACAGGCTGTCCGGCAACTGCTCGATCAGAGAAGCTGTCAACAATGTGATCTCAGGCAAGCTGACCTGCGGATGCAGGATCTGAGCGGTGTCGATCTGCGTGGCGCCCGGCTTGACAACGCGATGTTCTATCAGGCCGATCTCAGTGGTGCCCGCTTGGAAGGCGCAACGCTAAGGGGCGCGAGTTTCGCACGAAGCGATCTCCGAGGGGCTTCAATGCAGAATTTGGACCTGTCGCGTGGCAGATTCAGCCGAGCCGATCTAAGCGGGGCAGATCTGCGTAACGCTAACCTGAAGGAGGCCAACCTGGAAGGGGCGGATCTCTCTGCTGCAAACCTGAGCGGGGCCAGGCTTGAGTCAGCCATATTGGCGGGTAGCAGGCTCGATAATGTGGTGTTGGCAGGTGCCGTTCTCGATAGCGCCAATCTTCGTGGAGTCAATCTGACCAAGACAGCTGATCTGTCTGGTGCCAGTTTTAAACAAACCGATCTGCGAATGGCTAGGCTATCCGGCCTGGATCTGCAAGAAATCGATTTTACCCGGGCAAGACTGCTGAAAGCGGATCTAAGCGGTGCAAATCTGAAGCAGGCCCGATTCATCGATGCGGAGCTGAAGAAGGTGGCATTCATTGATGCGAACCTGCATGGTGCCAATTTCGAAGGGGCGAGAATGCACGGTGCGAAACTCAAGGGCGCGAAACTCGAAGCGGCGACGCTGCGGAGCATGGAGCTCAGTGGGAATCTGATCGGTGTGGATTTCTCCAATGCGCGAATTTCGCGGGTGAGGTTCAACGGCGCCAATTTGAAGGATGCGAAATTTCGTTCGGCACAATTGGAGTTTGCCGATTTTGAGGGTGCAAACCTCTATGGTGCCGATTTCACGGACGCCAGTTTACACCGCTGCAATCTACGCAAAGCGAATCTTCGTAAAACCCGATTCGATGGTGTCGATCTCGAGGGTAATCTGCTCGAAGGCGCAATGGGACTGCATCAATCGCCAGTGAATTGAGCATTGAAACTTCCGCTCTGCCATGCGGGTCAGGCCGGATCTCAGGCCTTGAACAGATCCTCTGCCGCCTGGCGTAGGGCATCTTGTGAAGTTTGAGTATCGTTGCCCTTGATCTCCGCGGTGGGTTCGAAATATCCGCAGAAATTGGCCTTCTCCTTGTCCATAACCCGATCCGCCATTGGCTCTTCACACTGATTGGGTCTGCTTTGTGCGTACCAGCGACAGTTGCGACATACCCGTGTCGGTTTCCCGCACGATCGACAGGTGGTTTCACGGCCATAATCGACTGCCTCCAATTCACTGCCGCATTGCCAGCATTTACCATTGATCGGATCGTTCATGCCATTCTCCCTCAGTGCTATCGTGCAATTGTTGTTAGACTGCTAATGGCAATGAAATCATTCGCCATCTTTTCTGCGTCGTGAGGGGGGCTGAAGTAGGCATGGAAACGACCTTGCGGATCGACAAGAATGATTGAGGCCGAGTGGTCCATGACATATCCCATCGCACTGTCCTCAGTCTCCACCCGCCTATAGAGTATGCCGAGTGGCTTGGTCAATGCTTGCAGCGCTTCCTCCGGTCCGGTTGCGCCGACGAAGGAGGGATCGAAGTAGGTCACGTATTCGGACAGACGTTCAAGCGAGTCCCGTTCGGGGTCTACTGATACAAAAGTCACCTGGTAGGGTTTGGTGGATTTCTGAGCCTGGATTCTGTTATGCATCTCAGCAAACAGAGACATGGTTGTGGGGCAGATATCCGGACAGTAGGTATAACCGAAACTCATGAAAGTCCAGCGCCCAATCAGACTCTGATTGTCAAAGGCTGCGCCATTGTGGGTAGTCAACGAAAAAGGCTTGAGTGGCCTGAACTCAGGCATCAGCAATGCCTGTTCGGTCTTCACCGGCTCAGCTACGGGAGCCGAAGCGCTTTTCAGCGGCGAAAAATACCAGACAACCATCCCGGCAACTACCGATACTGCGATGATCAGTGGTATGAGATTCATACGTGACGTGTCGTTTTCTTTCATCGTGATGTTATTCATGTCTTCTCGAAACCCAGATAAGTGTCACTATCAATAAGAGCAACAGTGCGGCACCTCCATTGTGTGCTACTGCAATGCTTAATGGAAGGTGCCCGATTACATTCGTAATACCAAGGGTAATCTGAATGACCAATAATATCAGAAGGATGAGCCCCAGCTTCCTTAGCAGTGGTGAGGATTCAAGACGTACCAGGCGCCAGACCAGGAATCCCAGGGTGAGAGCTGTGATCAAGGCGCCAATACGATGGGTTATGTGGATGGCAGTCCTTGCATCGTTTTCAAGCACACCGAATTCATAGTTGACACCCAGACCCCGCCACAACACGAAGGCCTCGCTGAAGTCTGTTTCAGGCCACCAGGAATCCGCGTAACAGGTGGGGAATTCGGTGCAAGCCAGGGCGGCGTAATTGCTGCTGGTCCAACCGCCCAAGGAAATCTGTAACACAAGAACCATCAGTGCGAAGTGTATCAACCTGCGTGTCGTTCTGGAGGTGTCGATGGCGTGGGCCGGACCGACCGGGCGTAACTTAAGAACCAGAAGACCCAGCAGAACGAATGTGGCAAAACCACCCAGCAGGTGGGCAGTAACAATCGCCGGTTTCACCAACAGAGTCACAGTCCACATGCCCAGGAGGGCCTGAAAAATGACCAGCAACAACAACAGTGTGGGCAGCAGCAGGGGTTGCATGGCGTAGCACCGATTACGCCAGGCAAGCATTGCCAGCATCAGGATGGCTATTCCCAGGCTGCCCGCCAGATACCGATGCACCATCTCTTTCCACGCCTTGTCCTGATCCAGTGGCCGGTCGGTGTAAGCGCGATTCGCGTCTTCAACCGCTTTTTCGTCGATCGGTACCACCAGCTTGCCGTAACAGCCGGGCCAGTCGGGACAACCCAGCCCGGCATCCGAGAGGCGCACATAGGCTCCCATCAATATCACACAGAAGGCCAGCAGGCAGGTAAATGCGGCAAGGCGATATTGGTAGATAAATGTCATTTCCATCACACCAAGGTACGATATGAGCCATTCCTATGGCAAATCTGTGTGGTTCCCGTGGGGTATGGATATTATGCCTGTCTAGCCGTGAACTGGCAGGCTAAATCGTAGAAAGTTGGGGTGAAAAGTTTTGATAGAAGTTGATGACAATGGGGTGATCGTTGTACCTGTCCCTGAGCGGGCGCACAGGAAGCTGGCTGTGAGATGGTTGCAGTTGGGGGTGTTGGCGCTGGGACTGGCGGGATTGTTTGCCTTGCTGCTGGTGCTCTCGCGCACCCCGGGCAGCGAGGCCTTTTTTCCCTGGGTGGATTTTTTCCGTACCGCCTTGGTGGTGCATGTGGATCAATCAGTACTGATCTGGTTTCTGGCCATGTCCGGGGTGGTTTGGTGTTTGACTGCACAGGCTGGATCCGGATCGATACGGCTGCAGTATCTTGCTTTTGGATTGGCCATGATAGGGGCCCTGGGTATCGCCTTCTCCGCCTTTTTAGGCGATGGGGCACCGCTGATGAACAACTATGTGCCGGTATTGCAAAGACCTCTGTTCTTCCTCGCTCTGGGTTTATTCGGCTTCGGTATCGCATTGCAGGCACTGATCGGTCTGAGTACTTATCGAAGCGTCTTGTGGAGCCATCTCCATCTGCCAAGCCTGGCTGCTTTCACGGTCGCCTTGGCGGTATTGATCTCTCTTGCGGCACTGTTGACGGCTTGGTGGCAGATACCGGCAGAGGTGAATGGGCAGAGTTACTACGAGTATCTTTTCTGGGGGGCGGGGCATAGCCTGCAGTTTGCCTATACTCAATTGATCATCCTTGCCTGGCTATGGCTTGCCCTGCATAGTGGGGTAGCCTTGCCCGGTGATTCTCGCTGGTACTACTGGCTCTTGATTCTCGGTATAGCACCGGTGTTACTGGTACCGTTGATCTACCTGTTCTACCAGACAGTGACCATCGAATCCCGTACAGCCTTCACCCAGTTGATGCAATACGGTGGCGGTCTGGCGGTTACCCCGATTGGCATTCTGATCTTCATCGGTCTGCTGCAGGCGAATAGGGCAGAGCCAAATGAGAGGCCCCTGCGCCGAAGCCTGTGGATGTCGATGCTGCTGTTCTTTTCCGGTGGTGCCATTGCACTGTTCATCTCCGGTGTAAATACCATTATTCCTGCCCACTACCACGGTTCCATCGTGGGTGTCACCATGGGATTGATGGGGCTCGCTTATCTGTTGCTTCCTAAGCTGGGATATCCGCCTGTACAAGGCAGGCTGGCCGAACTGCAGCCTTGGATATATGGCATCGGGCAATTGCTGCATATCACCGGATTGGCCATGTCCGGTGCCATGGGCATCCAGCGCAAGACGGCCGGGGCGGCCCAGGGTCTGGATACACTGTCCGCCAAACTGGCGATGGGTGTGATGGGTATAGGTGGCTTGCTTGCCGTCATCGGCGGGGTTATCTTCGTTTGGGTCATGTTGCGTATCTTTGTTACAGCCAGGCCGTTGCGGGAATATTGAATGAAACGATTTATCTATCCATGCATCAGTTAAGGTACTGCTGCCCCTGATCGGTTACCGTTGCAGCTCCCACCTGCACAGAGGCGGGTATGTTAGCCACTTTCGCCCTGTTGCATGGAAACAATGCCGAAAGCTTTCTGAGGGGACAGGAAGTAAAATACTGGTTGCGTCGTTGACCGGTGTATACACTGTGTTGAATAGGCTCTTCTCTTGAGTGCTCATATGCTTTATTTCTCTTATGGATCAAATATGTCGAGCAGGCGGCTGCTGAGTAGAGTGCCTTCGGCAAGATTTGTTACTTCGGCGTCACTTCCTGGCCATGAGTTGCATTTTCATAAGAAAAGCCTGGATGGGTCCGCCAAATGCGATGCCTATGAAACAAAAAACGACCGGCACGCTGTGAGTGGAGTCATTTTCGAAATCGCCAAGTCAGAGAAGGCAGGGTTGGATAGTAAGGAGGGATTAGGTCAGGGATACGAGGAGAAAACGGTTGAGCTCATTGATCCCGATGGTGAGATGGTAGTCGCCTATACCTATTACGCCACATTCATCGATCGCACGTTAAAGCCATACCAATGGTATAAGCACCATGTGCTCACTGGTGCATTGGAATATGGTTTGCCTGCGCCATATATAGATAGACTACGGCTAATTGATTCAATGGAAGATCCGGATCCACAACGTCATGCACTTGAAATGGCAATCTATGCGAACAGCATGACATCGATCAGCCAAACCCATTATTTATAAGGAGTGATATGAAAGCAGCTACGACTTGGTGCAAGTTGTAAATTATGGATTACAATAGGGAGAAAAAGAGCAGCAGAAATGACGGTTACGGTTAACAGGGATAATGTCAATCAGATGCTTGCGGGTCTGTGACCCTTGTCGGTAGCGCCATCGGTGGCATTCGTTAAAAGCAAATTTCAATCCCAACAAAGGTACTGGCATGAGAGCGGTTGAAACAGAGAATTCAATCGAGTCGTTCGAGATTTTTCCGTGGGACAAAAATTTCGAAACAGGTATCACTCTAATCGATGAACAGCACCAGAAACTGGTGCAAATACTCAATCACCTTGCCGTTCATCTGGCAAACCGTTCAAGCAAAAAAATCCTGAATGAGGTTTTTGATGAGCTGTTTGATTATGCAGACTATCACTTCAAGGCAGAAGAGGATGTGTGGCGGAAACACCTCCTCAACGATGAATCGTTAAATTCCCACGAAAAAACCCACAAGTCCTTTATTTCATATGTCATTGAACTCAGGGGCAGGGAGGGCCGCGAGGACTATGATCAGGTCATGCAGGATACGGTCGGATTTCTGACCCACTGGCTTGCCTACCATATCCTGGATAACGATAAACGCATGGCCAAAGTGATTCTTGCCATTGAAAACGGCAAAACTGTCACCCAGGCCAAGCAGTCGGCTCACGAAGAGATGAGTGGCTCAATGCAGCTGCTCATAGAGACAGTGTTAAAAATGTACGACAGTCTCTCGTCGCGAACCATGGACCTGATGCGTGAGAAAACGCTGCGCAAGCAGGCTGAACAGGCATTGCTTGAAAACGAGGAAAAGTGGCGTTTTGTTTTTGAAAGCAACCATGAAGAGGTCTGGGATTGGGATATTCAGAAGAGCAACGAGACACATCAAAGTGTCGAAAACATACTCGTGCATATTATCGACCGTGAACTTGTTCAGGATTTTAGTTCATCCAGGATTCATCCGGATGATATCGCCCAGGTAAAGCATCATTTGCAGTTGCATCTGGATGACAAAACGCCATTTTTCACTAGCAAACATCGACTGCTGCATACAGATGGTTCGTGGACATGGGTGCTTAGCCGGGGAAAAGTCGTCAGCCGGAATGAACAGGGTTTGGCATTACGCATGGTTGGAACCCATTCCGACATCACCGAGCGTGAGCTGGCGTCAATCATATTCCGCGCAAGCAGTCAGGGGATGATGATTTCTGATAAAGATAACCGGATTATCAGCGTGAATCCGGCATTCACCGAAATAACCGGTTATCCGCCTGCCGAGGTCATTGGCAAAGATCCCAAATTCCTTGCATCTGAGAGGAACAGTAAAGAGCTGTACCGCAAAATGTGGGAGGAAATACATGAAAGCGGTCATTGGCAAGCTGAACTCTGGAACAGAAACAGGGAGGGAAGCGAATTCTTTTCTTACCTGAGTATCAACACTGTATTGGATGATCAAAATCAGATTGATCACTACATAGGGCTTTTGTCGGATATTACCGAGAAGAAAATAAGTGAAGACCTGGTGCTCAGGCATGCAAATTACGATGTCCTGACAAATCTGCCAAATCGGCGCATGTTTTTCACTCTTCTGGATAATGAAATCAAGCGAACAAAGCGCAGGCAGGCCCAATTTGGGCTCTTCTTTATTGATCTTGACCATTTCAAGGAAGTGAATGACACACTCAGTCATGAAATTGGTGATAGGCTTCTGATTGACGCCACACGTCGCATGCAAAACTGTATTAGGGAGTCAGATGCAATCGCACGTATTGGCGGCGATGAGTTCGCCATGATTATCAGTGAACTGGGGTACACTTCAAGGCTGGACGGTATTGCCCAAGAGATCATTGATGAGCTCAGTAAGCCGTTCAAGGTCGATGTCAATCAGATATATATTTCTGCCAGTATCGGCATCACCATTTACCCTGATGATGGAGAAGACGCATCGAGTCTTCTTAAAAATGCAGACCAGGCGATGTATCGTGCCAAGAGGTCCGGCCGCAGCCGTTTCAGTTATTTCACCACAGAAATGCAGGCAGCTTCGGTCAAGCGACAGTTATTGCTGGGAGATTTACGCAATGCACTATCCAGGAATCAATTCGAGCTGGTTTACCAGCCGATAATAGACCTGTCCAACGGATCGGTTTGCAAAGCAGAAGCATTGTTACGCTGGAAACACCCGGAAAGAGGAACGGTATTCCCTGCCGAGTTTATTTCCCTGGCAGAAGAGTCTGGGCTTATTATCGATATAGGCAACTGGGTTTTTGATGAGGCCATACGGCAACTGGTAGAATGGTCAGACAGAACCAGTGAAGGATTCCAGATCAGTATCAACAAATCGCCCTTGCAGTTCCGTAACCGAAATGCGCATCAACAGTGGCTGCAGCAGTTGAAAAAGCTGCAATTGCATGGAAGCAGTGTAGTCGTCGAAATTACTGAAAACCTGCTGATGGAGAATGAAAGCAGTGTGCATGAGCAGTTGCTGGTGTTCCGGGATCATAGTATCGAGGTGGCGCTGGATGACTTCGGAACCGGCTACTCCTCACTCTCTTATCTCAAGGACTTTCATATTGATTTCATCAAGATTGACCAATCATTCGTGCGAAACCTTGAAGAAGATTCGCAGGAAATGATTCTATGTGAAGCCATGATTGCAATGGCTCACAAGCTGGGAATTAAGGTTATAGCCGAGGGTGTTGAAACTGAAAGCCAGATGCGGTTATTAAAGCACTCCGGATGCGATTATGCACAGGGTTATTTTTATTCGAAACCTGTTAGTGCTGGAGAATTTGAACATTATCTCCCTGATGCTGAAGACTGATCTTGTTATGTATGTCAGGAAACTGAACAGAGTTTAGATTCCATCGTCATGTTAATTGATGAACTGTGATTGGCGGTGCATGGCCCCACACTGCCAACTATTTTTCCAGGGTATAAGCCATGGCGTAGTGAATCGGCATCGGGCATTCGATCTGAGAAGGTGGCTGTGGTAACGGTTGAGCGGCATCGATGGCTTTACCTGCCGCTTTTCGCAACAGGCCATGTGGCCCTTTAATGGTCAGTTTTGATACCTTACCGTCACAGGAGAGGTTGAAGCTGACCTCGATCTTTCCCTCCATATTCCTGCGGCGCGCGACTGTTGGGTAGTATTTTTTTGCTTCAATCACGGCCAGTAATTGTGCCAGATACTGTTCCCGCAGGTTGACCCTGGGTTGAACCCGTGGAGGCGGCGGTTGTCTTGCAAGCTGTTTCTCCTCAGGGGGAGTGACGGGTTTCGTTTCAGCGACAACTGGCTTGGGTATGGCTTTGCTCCGGATCTTTTTTTTGATTTTCGGTTTCGGCTTCGGTTTCGGTTTGGGCTTTGGCTTGACGACCTGTTTTTCAACGGTCTTCGGCGGTTGTATGACCTCGGGAATGATTTCCGGGAGTGGTTTTTGAAATGTCAGTTGCACCAGTAGCTGTGGTTTTTCGATCTGCTCGACGGCGGCCTGGGTGACCATTTTGTCCGACCATTCTGTGACAATCATAAGGTGCAGCAGCAGAGAGAACGACAGTGCCAGCAGACGCCAAGCGGTACTTGTTTTGATCATGGCTTCTCTGTGAGAATATCGAGGGATTCGGCACCGGCACTACGTGCAGCATCGATCACCTTCACCCCCGCACCGAAGGCAGCGGCCTGGTCGCCCTTCAATCTTACATAACGCTTGTTGGGGGCGTGCAGGGCACCGCGCAGTGTATCCTCCAGGTTGTCCAGTGTTGCCGCCCGGCCATCCACCAGCAGTTCTCCATTGGGTAACAGGGCAACCTCCACCGTGTCATCATCAACACTTGGTTGGCTGCTTTCCGCCACCGGCAGTTGTATATCGATGGCTTCGTCTTCAATGAAGTGGGCCGTGAGCATGAAAAAGACCAACAGCAGGAACACGATATCAATCAAGGGCGTGAGATTGAGTACCTGGCTGGAGCGTCCTTTGTACTCATACTCCATCGGTGATGTTCTCCCACTGGTGAGTCTGTTGCACCTCCGTGGTGAGTGCGGGTTCGAGACTACGTCTCTCCAGTAGCAGCGCGATACAACGGCTTATTTTCTTCGCCCGGCGTTCGACACTCCCTTCCAGAAAATGCAGCATCAGCAACAGCGGTATGGCAACCGCGAGTCCCACACCGGTAGTGATCATGGCCTCCCAGATCCCACCGGCCAGGGCCTGGGCATCCACTTTGCCCCCCGCCTGCTCGATAACCATGAAGGCCTTGATCATGCCGGTAATGGTGCCCAGCAGACCAAGCAGGGGAGCGGTGTTGCCGAGTATGCCTAGGGTGCGCAGGCCGAACTCCATGCGCTGGATCTCCTCGCCACGCACTCGCTCACCCACGCCTCGAAGGTCTTTCACATCCTCGGATTGTGCCTCTACAACGGCACGGATCACGTTTGCTTCCGGTCCCTTGAGTGCTGCAATCTGCTGTTGGGCCTGTGAGTCATCGAGTAGTTGTCCCAGTCTTGCCATCCAGCTTTTGGGCAGCTGCCGCAGGCGTAGAAACAGAAAATAGCGTTCCAGCACAATGGCCAGTCCTATGGATGAGTAGAGGGCAAGGATCCAGATAACCGGCCCGCCCTTGGCAAGGAGTTCAGTGATGTTCATGGTGTGATCCATCCTAATGCGGTGGCACAACCGATCATGACGAGCAGTCCGATGCTGGTGTTTTCCAGGGCGGTGCGGTGGTGTGCCAGGTGATGTCTGATCTGATGCCCGAAATGGGCCACGCCGAAGGCAAACAAAAGGGTTGGAAAAATGACTGCGCCCATGGCGAAAGCGACACCCAGGGATGCTCCAGAGAGGATACTGGCGCTTGTAGCCGCGGCAAGGATTATCGTTGTCAGCGGCGCGCAGGGGTTGAATGCCATGCCCAGCCCCATCAAGTAGAGGCCCCCAGGCAGACCGCCATGGCTCATGTGACGGTTCTTCTGAGGTGGTATGTTCTCGAATGTTACGGTGCGCGTGCTGGGGCAGGCCGATTTACATCCGTTGTTGCGGCGTCGCCACAGAATGGAGAGCGCCACCAAAATCGTAGCGCCACCCAATAACCAGCGAGCCCAGGGGCCGGCTACCAGATCTTCCACCCAGAGACCGGACCAACCCGCCGCTCCCGCCAGTAAAGTGTATCCACTGATGCGTCCCAGGGAGAATGGGAGCAAGGTGCGCCAGGCGCCTGCAATACCATTGTCGTTGGTGGTGAAGACAGGCCCCAGATAGGGAAGACAGGCGACATTGCATGGGCCGGCACCGAAACTGAGCCCCAGCAACAGTGCGGCACCGAAGCTGAGGCTGACCGGTTCAATGGGTATCATGACGATTCTGCCTTCGCTGACATGGGCCGTTTTTTGTACCAGGCGATGAGATTGTCTATTTCCCATTGGGTTTGCTGTTTCTTACGCTGCTTGAAGTATTGCGGACTGGAACTGAAGATCGGGAACAGGGTGTATTTCAGCTGCAGCACATCCTTGTCAGGACAGAATTCCACGCAGCGGCCACAAAGCGTACAGTCTTCGAAGGTCACATTACGGCTCTCCATGTCGGTATGGATCTCATGTATATCCATGGGGCAGGCCTTGGCGCAAAGGCCGCAGCGATCGCAACGAGGCGTACCATTCTTTATCAGACGCAGCAGACCGATTTTGCGAAAAACCGCATGCAGGGCAAGCATGGGGCAGATGCGGCAGAAGGGCTGGCGCACGGTCAGCGCCAGCGCAATCATCAGACCGAAAATAAAATCCCCCAGCAATGACATCACGATGGTGGTTGTGTTGGCGGTGTCCAGATAGAGTTGCGTGGTTTCACCGGTAGCCAGGGTGGTAAGTATGCGACTGGGACAGATGCGACAGAAGGGATCGCCCAGATCGTGATTCAGCATGCCCATGCCGGTTAGCAGGGGAAATGCGAAGACCAGCAGAAGCAAGATGAACCACTTCACCGGGCGAATTCGGCTGACCAGATCTCGGGAGAGTGACTCGTGACGCTGCAGACCGAGTTTCTGACCAATAATCTGGAGGATCTCCTGGAAGGTGCCCAATGGGCAGATCCAGCCACAGAAGGCCTTGTTCAACACTACGAAAAAGAGCAGGAAAGTGCCCAGGGTAATGAGCGTGGGCATGACGCCCATCAGCAGGTTTCCCCCTTTGGCGATTGCCTCGCCCAGGCGGTGATCCATCTGGTGCTGGATCGGTATCAAGGTACATAGATCGGAGCCTTGAAAATCGTAAGCACAGCTCAGGGCGGGTAGGGCACCGCTGATCTTATCTTCCAGATAGTAACCGGTGATGAGCCCGCCGTAGACAAAAAAGATAAAGGCGCCAAGCTGTACGATTTTGCGTAATACGGAAAGGTTGATCGGATTACTCATAGCTCCTTTCCTCCACTTCTCTTGATACGGCCAAGGAAACCACCGGCGATAAAACCGATGCCGACCACCAATAGACCCAATCGGGTTGATTGCCAATGAGCGGGATTGACACGATAGTCGGCATCGAGTTGAGTGGTGTAGCGCCTATCCCCTTCAAGGTATTCGCTGCTGACGGTGAATTGACCGAGCCTTTTATCCCGTTCTCCTTCGATCATGCCGGGAAAGTCGTCGGGGATCTGAAAAGAGACCCGACCGTGGGAATCGGTAGTCGATGATAGCTGGGTGCCGTTGGCGGTATTCAGTCTGACCTCAAGGTCATTGACCGGTTTACCGTTGAAACGGACCAAATAACCCCAGGTCTGTAATGAGTGATAGCGATAGTGCTCCCGTGGAATCGGATCGGGTACAATCTCAAATTCGGTCTTTTGTTTCGCCACCAGTTGGGAGGGACTCTGTTTGCTGGGGCGTCCGAACCTGTACTCGTAACGAATCACTGCCTCTTTGTGATCACCCCAATCCTTTTCCGCCACGATGGCGTGGTAGTTGTCGATTCCGGTCATCGGTATCGTCACAGCATTGTGATCGAGGGTGAGTTGTTGGGTTGAGAGATCCGGTTTCCAGAGAGTGATGATAGCGCCATCACCATTCTCCAGGACAATTCGCTTTTCGCCGCGGTGATCATGGGCGGGTTGGGGGGGCTTGGTTGCGTCCCCGCCCTCCGCACCGATTGCAACACCGGCGAGAGAGAGCATATAGGCAGGGATAACAACACCTAACAGTTGATGCATGGGATGCTTTCCTTAAAATTTATAGGTGTAACTCAGCATGGCGCTGCGCGGAGAGGCAGCCGAGAAGGTCTTATCGCCGCTGGTGCTCTTCTTGACTTCGAGGGCGTAGAGCTTGTCGAACAGGTTTTCCACGTTCAGTGAGAGAGCGTGAGAACCGGTTTGATAACTCAGCAACAGGTTCGTGACAAAATCATAGCCGCCATACTTTTCCGTATTGGCATTGTCGACGTAGTAGCTGCCCCAGCTGTTGCTGCGTAATACCGCTTTGAAACCGGCCGGGTGACTGTAGCCCATGCCGAGGCCGTATTGTTGCCTGGGTATGAAGGGAAGCTGATTGCCGGAGCGATCGACCGGTGTTTGGGTTCGGCCTGTACGCACCAACTCCTCAAAGTCAGTGAAGCTGTAGTCGCTGTAAGCAAAACTGCCTTCCAGCCAGAAATGGCGGTTGAGATCGTAGCGCCCGCTTAACTCCAATCCCTTCTTCAACGTCTCGCCGGCATTTTGAAACTCTGTGGTCAGATCCTCATTCAATACCGAAACGATCTCGTCACTGACCGTGGTGCGGTAGAGGGCCAGGTCGAAGGACCATGCTTGAGCACGCCCCTTCAAACCGATCTCCACATTGCGTGCGGTGGCGGCATCAAGTTTCGGGTTGCTCTGAATCTCCGACTCCGATGGGACCTGTCCCGACTGGGCGACGACAGTGTAAAGATTCAACAAATTGCTGAGTTCATAGGTCAGGCCCAGCTTGGGTGAGAAGAGGTTGAAGGTCTTATCTGTATTGGTGATCTCCGGGGTATCGAAGAAGGTATAGCTTGCGGCGCCCCAGCTGTATTCGCCATAGGCGGTATTGTCGATATCGAAGTGGTTGCGATCGTAACGAAAGCCGATGTCGAGGGTGGTGCGTCGATTCGGTTGCAGGGTCTCCTGGATAAAGAAACCGTACAATGTATTAGTCGCATCCTCCTCCTCGAGTAATTCGCCGGCTTCATCGGAGTTGGTATGCAGGATGGTTTCAGGCCCCATCGGATTCCAGGGGGGCGGCGGGCTGGTTTCAACATCCGCGTAGGTGAATTTTTTTGCCCCTTCAGTGTTGTCGCGCCGGGCGGTCACGCCTGCAACCAGGGTACTGGGGCCCCAGAGTTGGTGCTTGTAGGCCATCTCGAGGTCTGTGCCGAGCACGAGCGTGCCGGGATTGTCGTTGATTGCGCCGGTGACCGGATGGTAATGGTCCCAGTGATTGGCGTAGATACGCGGTTTCAGGGTCAGGTCGCCCATCTCCTGTTCATAGCGGGAGTTGAAGAACCAGATGGTCGAGTAACGGCCGCTGTGCTGCCAGGGACTGCTGGTGGTATCTTTCTGCTCTCCACTTTCGAGGTAGCTTTCGAATTCGCTCTCATCCATGGACCCCGGGATCTGCAGATCCGCCTCGTGATAGCTCAGCTCAGATTCCAGGGTGGCGCCGCTATCGAGCAGATAACCGTGTTTGAATGCGAGCTGCTTGGACTCGAATTCATTCCATTCCCGCCAGTTGTTATCGCTCTTACGGTAGGAGGCCGTGAGAGAGTAGGCATTGCTGTCATCGAGATCACCAGCAAGACGGCCATGCAGATTGCCTTGACCGAACTCACCGACACCCAGTTTGATGCGGTTGCTGTCGGTATCGAACACCGACTTGGAAATGATCTGAATGGTGCCGCCGGAGGAACCGGCACCGAACAGTGATCCAGGCCCTTTGGTGATCTCGATGCGCTCGATATCCTGGGTATCGATAAAGTCGAAACGGGAGAAGCTGTCCGGGTCGGTCATCGGTACGCCATCGCGGATGACCATGATCTCCCGAACGCCATAATTGGCCTTCTGCCCGGCACCGCGGATGATAAGACGGCTGTCATAGGCAGAATTCTTGGAGTTGATCAGAACGCCGGGGCTGCCCTGGATGGCGTCCTTGATATTGAACATTTTTTCGCTTTCGATGCGCTCGGCATCGATCACGTCGATGGAACCGGCAACATCCTGGGTGCGTCGTTCGACGCGGGAGGCGGTGACACTGATGATGTCATATTCTTCATCGGTATCTGGCTCTGCAACTTCATTCTCATCAGCGGCGGATATGCTGAGATGAAAAAGGGTGAGAGAAATAATGAGGGGGTATTTGAGATTTTTGTTTCGTGGCTGGCGTTTCATACAACTTCATATCCGAATCAATCAGGCATAGGTTCACCTCAATGTGCCTTTTACCTGGGGAAAAATAGTGCGTCCTTGGACAGAGATCCCTGATACAAAGGCAATTAGCGGACCAATCGCTAAACTACAGATTCGTAAGTAATTAATAGATTGTGATAAGTGGAGGTGTGGGGCATATCACGCAATAGTGCGTCATATAGCATGAAGCTGCCTGTCAAGGCTCTCCCCAGCTCAAGTGAGTGCCAAACTGTTAAAAAACAGCCGCAAATACTCGCGAATGATTTTTTTAGTCCGCAAATGAACGCGAATAAACGCAATTGTGTTATGTGCTGTTATGTATACGACCGGACAGGATCAGACCCATGGCCAGGGTAAGTGGCATTAACGTAAAAAATAGATGTCTCAGGTAGCGCTAATAAAGATAATCGTTATTGTCACTCGGCAGTTCGATCTCCGCCAGGTTGGTGTCCGGTGCCGCGAGGTCGTTGACCAGTAATCCCCGGCCGCTGATGGAATAGATATAACTGTTCATTGCATCATCGGCGACAAAGAAACTCCTGCGTACGCTCTCGGGGTAGTAAAAGTTCGGGCTGTTTGGATCCTTGTAGAAAATGTCATGGTCGATGGCGGCATAGGGTTGGATACCCGCTTGCGCAGTGACCCTGAACAGTTCCAGCCCGTTGAATATGTCGTTGTAATCAAATGTGGTACCTGTTTGACCCCATTCCGTTATTGGGATAGCTAGCATCTTCTCCTGCTCGAACCAGGTGAAGGCGTGATGGTTGTAGGCGGCTTCGGTGTAACTTCTAGAGCCGATAAGATGGTCATATAGCAACGCAGGCTGGGCGAAATCACTGATATCGAACAGGCTGAGCTTGATACTTCTGCCTTCACGGCCGACGGCAAGAATCATATCCCCCTCGATGGGGTGCAGGTAGGTGGAGAATCCCGGTACCTCCAATTCACCTGCAACCAGCGGATTTCTGTTATCGCTGAGGTCCAGGGTGATCAGAGGATCGATCTGTTGGAAGGTCACCACATAGCCCTTCTCCTCATCGAAGCGCACCGCATAGACCTCTTCACCGGGTTTGCCGAGACCTTCCAGATAGGCGCGCTCTGCCAGTTGCTCTCCCGATTGGGCCAATACATAAAGCCGGTTGTTTGTTTCCCATGACCGCCAGTCCCGCTCGGACGTCACCAGGCGCAACACACCCTGGTGTTCATCCATGGCGAATTGATTCAGCAGATGGCCCTCGACACGACCACTGGCAAGATATTGGGGGGATGATTGAAGACTGAATTTATGGATGGTGGTGGTAACTGTGAGATCAGCTCCCCCTAGCATCACAGGCAACCAGGTCCAGAAATTGTCCTCGACACTGGCGATGTAGAGATTGTCCTGACTGGCGTAGACCAGACCGGTATTGCCCAGTATGGTCTGGCTGGAAGTATCAGCCAACGGGTTGGCCAGATCGAAATTGAGAATCGTCAGGGTACCGGTGCCGTTGGGAATTTCAGGCCGATAGATTGCGTCACAACCACAGATCGCTGAGGTGTCGGGTTGAGTCTCTGTCCCGGGAGCAGTGTTATCTGACTGAATCGGCAGCAGTTCATCGATCTCCACATTGACGGGATCGTCAAGCGCAGGGTTCAGATCGATTAACGCGCTAACAATCAGGTAGACTTGCGGACCGATTCTGCGCGCATCCACATAGCTCGATTCGAGTACCGTCTCCCTGATCAGGGCAGGTTGCTGGGGATTGGTGACCCGGAACATTGTGACCTTGGTCATTTGATAAACTCTGGGTGCGAAATCCGCTGCAAGACTCTGGGCGAATTGTGGGTGGCTGGACTGCGACATATCACTCACCACCCAGACGATATCCTCATAGAGAAACAGCGCCCTGGGGGTGCCATCGATCTGCGTTCTCGACAATTCCCGGCTTTCGGCAGCCGGCCAGGTTTGCATAATCACCAGATTACTGCCGGATAGCAGGTAGGTATGGTTGCCGGTGGTCTTGATGAAGTCCGGCTCATCCACGCCGGCGACCTGATTATTTGTACCGGTTACGCTATTGACGGAGGGTTGTGATTCACTTTGCCCCGAGTCAAAATCCGGCAGAGGGGCGGGTCCTGATATGGGGGCGCTGCTGAAATCACCACCGGACGAGGCGCCTACATAAGACAAAAGATCATTCTGTTGGCGATTCGTATCGATCAGAAATGACTTGACTTCATCACATGTATCGAATCGTGTCAGTTGCGCTTCGTTGAAGAGATAGACATTGTCACTATCGGTTGGCAGTTCTATCTCTGCCAGGTTTATATCCGGTGAGGCGAGGTCGTTGACCAGAAATCCACGGTCGCTGATGGAGTAGATATAACTGTTCATTGCCTCATCAGAGACAAAGAAACTTCTGCGGATCCCCTCGGGATAGAGCCATCTCGAGTTGTTTTGATTTCGATAGAAAATGTCGTGGTCAATGGCGGCATAGGGTTGTATGCCCTGTTGCGCGGTTACTTTGAACAGCTCCAGCCCATTGAATATGTCATTCACATCAAAAATCGCTTCAAGCGCCGAGCTGTTCCAATGGGTCACAGGAATAGCCAGCATCTGCTCCTGCTCGAACCAGGTGAAGGCGTGATGATTGTAGGCGGCCTCGGAGTAGCTGCCGGCGCCGATTAAATGCTCATTGAGCAACACCGGTTGGGCGAGATCACTGATATCGAACAGGCTCAGCTTGATACCGTTGGTATCGGTATCCTGACCGATGGCGAGGATCAGGTCCCCCTCGATCGGGTGCAGATAGGTGGAGAATCCCGGCACCTCCAATTCACCTGCGACCAGTGGATTGCCGGTGTCACTGAGATCCAGCGTGATCAGGGGGTCGATCTGTTCAAAGGTCACCAGGTAGCCCTTGTCCTCATCGAAGCGTACTGCAAAGACACTCTCTCCAGGCTTGCCGAGACCATCAAGCACTGCGCGCCGCATCAGTTGGTCACCCAACTGTTCCAGGACATAGAGTCGGTTTTCAGGATCGGCATCACTCCACCAGGCCTGTTCGGTGGTCACCAGGCGCAATGTACCCTGATACTCATCCATGGCGAATTGGTTGAGCAGATGGCCATCGACACTTCCGCTGGCAACATATTGGGGATTCGATTGAAGAGTGAATTTATGGATGGTGGTGGAGGGTGTCGGATCCTCTTCCCCTTCCATCACCGGCAGCCAGAGCCAGTTTTGGTCCTCCACACTGGCGATGTAAAGATTTTCCTGACTGGCGTAGACCAGGCCGCTGTTACCCAGTATGGTCTGGCTGGAAATGGTTGCCAGCGGGTTCGCCAGATCGAAGCCGAGAATCGTCGTGGTGCCGGTGCCATTGGCAATTTCGGGTCGATAGACTGCATCACAACCACAGATCACAGAGGTAGTGGGGTCACTGTTCGCCGAGGGAGCTGTGTTATCGGCCAGGGAGGGCAACAGCTCATCGATTTCGACATTCTCGGGGTCCTCAAGCACAGGGCTCAGATCAAGTTGTGCAGTGACAATCAGATAAATCTGTTGCCCTATCATGCGCGCATCCACATAGCTTGATTCAAGTACGGTCTCTCTGATCAGGACGGGCTGTGCGGGATCGGTGACCCGCAGCAGAGTGACCTTGGTCGTCTGGTTGGTTCGGGGTGCGATATCAGCCGCCAGACTCTCCTCGAATTGGGGATAGCTCTGGTGCGACAGGTCACTCACCACCCAGACGATATCGTCATTTAAAAAGAGCGCCCTGGGCGAGCCATCGATCTCTGTTCTCGAGATCTCCTGGCTCTGATCCGCCGGCCAGGTCTGTAAAATCACCAAATTCCCGCCAGAAAGGAGGTAGGTATAGTCGCCACTTGTCTTGACAAAATCCGCCTCATCCACACCCGCGACCTGATTGTTCGTCCCGCTTACACGATTGATTGCGGGCTGCCCTGAGCCACTATCCGTGGTGGTTTCTGGGGAACTGCTAAAGTCATCCTGGGGTATAACCGCTGAGTTTTGCACATAGGCCGAAAGCGCACTCTGCTGCGAACTTGTACTGATCAGGTATGACTTCAATTCGTCACAATGATCGAATCGTTTCAGCGCTACATCAGCTTCAACAGGTGTGGTCTCTCCACTATCGGAGGAGTTGCAACCACTTAAAAGAGAGAGGAGAGTGCTTAGCAGGACAGCGGAGATGCTGCATCTAATCGGTTTGGACATCAATGTCTCCAGCGAAGTATCGCTTACCAGGGATGGAATAGTTTGCCAGCTACAGGTCAGACCCTGTCATTCGTTTCGTAGCCGCGATTCCCGATTTCAGTATGATCTATCCACTGTTGCCCTGTCCAGGCCTCAAACGGACGAAAGCGGGACTTGTAGCTCATCTTTTCGCAGTTCTCGATCCAGAACCCGGGATAGACCCATTTCAGGCCGAGTCCACGCGAATAGTCAATCTGCCACAGCAGGGCGAAGATGCCCAGGCTGTCCTGTGACATGTCCGGGTCGAAGAAGGTATACACGGATGAGGTGCCATTCGGTAGCAGATCACTGACCGCAACGGCTGCCAGCTTGCCGGCCTTACGGAATTCGATAAATTGTGTTTCAGCCCATTCGCAGGTCAGAAATTGAGAATATTGCCCCGGGCTGTTGCATGCCATGGCACCATCGGGATGACGCTCCAGCAGGTATCGCTGGTAGAGATGATAGTGTGCTTCATTGAATCCGGCGGGGCCAGGGTTCACTTCGTAAAGTGACAGGTTGCGTTTCCAGATGCGGCGTTGACTGCGAGATGGTTGAAACCGTGCTGTCGGTATCCTCAGGGAGATGCAATCATTACATTGCGGGCAAGCAGGTTGATACAGATAGCAGCCGCTGCGACGAAAACCCCGGTCTATCAACTGTTGATAGAGATGTTGAGTGACTTTCGCATTCGGATCGAGAAACAGATTGCGTGCCTCACGACCAGGTAGATAGGAGCAGCCGTGAACCTGGCTCATGTAGAGAGCATAACTCGCCTCCTGTTCGAATCCTGGAGGTGGATTCAGCATATATCGGCCTCTGGAAAGTGCCTGCCCTGGTCAGCCCAACTGCCTGTTCGTCCTTCGAGCCGGGTCCAGCGATGGAGGTCGGCGCAAAAACTGGACCTGGGTATCTCTTCAGCTCCCAGACTGGCCAGATGATTGGTATAGACTTGACAGTCGATCATCTTGAATCCCCACTGAGTCAGTCTTCGACTGAGGTGAACCAGAGCGATTTTTGAGCTGTCGGACGTACGGCTGAACATCGATTCACCGAAGAAGACAGCGCCTATGGCCATGCCGTAGAGGCCACCCACCAACTCGTCGTTGCGCCATACCTCAACGGAGTGTGCCATTCCCAGCTGGTGTTGCTGGCGATAGGCATCGATCATCTCGGGTACCAGCCATGTTCCAGGCGAGTTTTCACGCGGCGCCGCGCAACCCTTGATCACAGCCTCGAAGTCTTGATCAAAGGATACTTTATAGACCTTTTTTTTTAGTACTTTTCTCAGGCTGCGACTGATTTTTATCTTTTCGGGATAGAGTACCGTGCGTGGGTCCGGTGACCACCAGAGTATGGGTTCACCCTCTGTGAACCAGGGAAATATTCCCAGCTGATAAGCCTGAATCAGCCGTTGAGGCGTTAGATCGCCGCCCACCGCCAGCAACCCGTCCGGCTCGCGTTCCGCGAGGGAGACGTCAGGAAATGGCGTATCCGGATTGTCGTCAAGCACAAAAATCATCGTTTGCCGATTTAAAGGACTTAAACTAATCTTAACAGCTACTTGTTTTTAAAATAAAAAATTCGCATTATGTAAAGACCTGTAAACGCTGGGTATATAGTCTCTGCCGGGTCAATGTGTGTTTACATGCCCTAGACTGACAAATGCTTGCCACTGATTGTTATGTGCTGAATCATAGCAGCTGGTTTTAGTCGATTTGTGATTCAATATTAACATAAGCCGCTTGGGAGTGAGGCCTTGCCAGACAGTGTCAGATACTTGCAGATTGGTGATGTACTGCAGTTGCAGTGGGCGTCACCCAATGAAAACGCCGAGCGCTTTGCGGCCACCCTGATCGGCTTTCTACCTGGTCACAGTCTGGTGATCACGACACCCCGTAAACACGGAAAACCGATTATCGTACGCGATGGTCAGAGTTTTACGGTCAGGATGTTACAGGGCAGCAATATATTCGGTTTTGTTTCACAAGTCCTGAATGCATCATCTAAACCCTATCCACATGTCCATCTCTCCTATCCGTCGGATGTAGAGAGCGCCGTCGTGCGCAACGCACCCCGGGTGCCGACTGAAATAAATGCGGAAGTTGTCTGGCCCCAGGGTGCCTCGGGGGGGGAGAAGAAACGATCTGTCATCATTTCCGATATCAGTAGTACGGGAGCCCGGATATTAGACCGGCAAACGCTTGGTAAAGTTGGGGATGTAGTTCAGGTGATCTATACCTTGTCGGTATGTGGTGGGGAAGACATGCTGAAAATCATGGGTGTGATTCGTAATATTCGCGAGACGGCAGGCAGGGATGGCAGAAACACCTTTGTCCATGGATTGGAGTTTCGCGGTCTGAATCGATTTCAGCAACTGGTACTCTGTTCCTATGTCTTGGGTAGTATCGCCAGGGAGCGAGGCTGACGTTGGATCCGGCTGACCGGTCGACCCCCTCTTTCGGGTGCCGCTGACAAGCGACATAGGCACAGCACTGTTGTATCCTGACAGTCGGCTATGATCTGTATAGTGGTTTTGAGATTTTGCCTTTGAATATGTTGATCCTGGTCTACTATCTTTTCCTGCTCATCTGTGCCGCCATGGGCGTATTCTTTTTTGCACTCTATATCCGCTCAAAGCAGGGCCTGCAGGCGCTGTCTTCCGTGATGTTGCTACTGCCCGTTGCCTATGAGACCTGGGTTTTGGAAAACTGCACAGGCGAGTGCAATATCAGAGTCGATCTGATTGTGCTGTTTCCTGTTGAATTACTGCTTCTTTCCACGCTCTCTCTCTACTCGTGGAGGCGATATAAAAAATACTCTGCGCATAAATGATAAATGTTGTTGTCTGGCTTCGATAAGGATGGAAGAGCTTCAATTGCGGTAGAAAGCTATCAATCGAAAAGGAGGGGTTTCGATCCAAAATCCTCGCTGATCCCCTCAATCGTCAGTGTCAACCAATATTGTTCAAAACGATCCCAAAGACGCTCCTCCGGCAGATCGGTATGGCTGACGGGAAACTCCATAATCTCCTTCTTTCCAACCAGATGGTTGGTAATGGCATAGACTGTCTTGGCCGGCACCACATCATCTTTGAGTCCCAGGCCGATGAGAGCGGGACAGTGCACGCTATCGGCAAAATTGACAGGATCAAAGTAACGCATCACCAGCATCACATCATCCAATCGTTCCGGATGGTTGGCGAGATAGTGATTAATCTGTGCGCCGGAACCTGATTTGACGAAGATATAGCGCCCTTCAGTCCAGCCGAATGTGGGAACACCTACCGCCAGCAGGTCGGGCGATCCCAGTACCGATGCGGATTTGAGTGCCAGTGCACCTGCAAAACTGACACCCTGATAGGTATGGTGGGTGGTCGGGTTGGGGAGCAGTTGCTCAGCGACTCTTGCGCCTTGAATGTAATCGCAGACGGCGCCTCTTATCACTGAGGTCTCCGGTGCTTGGATGCCCGTCAATACCCAGCCCCAGTGAGAGTACTCTCGAAGTGCGTCATGAGAGCGGCCGAAGCCACGAATATCCACGCCAAAGCAATTCAGACCGGAGCTCACCCATGACCATTGAGGCATGCATTGAGAGCCGTAACCGTGGCTGTAGACAACCAGCGGTCGTGGTAGATCATCCTTCCAATGAGTGAGCAGCCCGGTAATGCGCACATCGTCCAATGACACAAATTCCACATACTCCAGTAGAAGTTCCGGATGGTTGGGCGAATGTTCCACGCCTGCGATTATCGGATCCGGATCGATGTTCTCCAGTTTGTTCAGCGTCTCCCGCCAGAAAAGATCAAAATCCCTTGGCTTGGTGTGTTCCGGTTTGAATTGGCGCCGCATATATCTACTATAGATTAGTAATAGGGGTGTGGTTAGTGGTGCAGGGCCAATAATATTGTCGTTTGAATATTCAAATCACATCGATGTTGAGAAGAGACAATAATAAGTGACATGCTCTTGAAAGGGTGATCGTGATGATGGATGCCTCTGAACTTTCCGAACTTGCATTCTTCCATGATATCGACAGGGATGTGATCGACTTTCTGGCTAAAGGCTCCGAGGTGCGGCAAATGGATCAAGGGGAGATTTTACTGCACCAGCATGATCGTGCCATCGCACTCTATTTTTTAGCAACTGGAAAGGTGCAGTTTCTGATCCATGTGGCAGGTATGGATGATCTTCTTGTCGGCACCGACAGTGAGGTTGGGGCACTGATTGGCTGGTCTGTGTTTCGCGCACCCTATCGCCATACGGTGACCGTACGCTGTGAAACAGAGTGCAGTTTTATACGTATTCCGAGAACACTGTTAACTGAGTTGATGGGAGGGTCACCGCTCATCGCCTACACGCTTTTACGCCGTGTGGCGATAGTTCTTGCGCATCGACTTGAAAATAACAGGGACCGCCTGATCGCCAGTAGCGGTGTCGAAGGGAGAAACATGGTGGAACCTGCTGCCGCAATGAGAACCCGGGGATCAAACCCGTTTGTCGAGTTCGAAAACCTGGGCAGCGATCAGGAGTCAACCTTCAGGTTTCTGCGCCACGTCACTTTTTTTGAAGCCATGCCGGATCATCATTTACGATCCATGTTGTCATTGGGGCAAATGATTCGCGTGAACCCTGGCACAACACTGTTTCAGCAGGGAGGTGAGGCGGAGAAGTTCTACCTGCTTGTCAGCGGACGGATCGAACTCTGGTATTGCAGCAGTGATGGCAAGATCTGTTTTTTTCTCAATAGTCTGGAGAGCACAGGGCAGGCATTCGGCTGGTCCGCTTTGGTCGAACCCAATCACTATCAGGTATCCGCAATCGCCAGTGATTCAGTCTGTGCCCTGGTATTCACAGCTGAAGCATTGACGGCTCTGTGTCACCGGGAACCGTTGTTCGCAACAGAACTAATGGAAAGGGTGATCTGGTTGATCGGCAATCGGCTGCGTATGGCCCGTACCCAATTGATTGCAAGGCGCTATCATAAAGAGACATTGGCTGTAACGGCGTTACTGGAACAGAATGCCGCTACCCTGCATGTGACTTCGCCACTGCATAAAATCCCCTATCTATTGGAAAACAGACTGACCCTCTCCGATGCATTCGGTACCTTGGAACTGATCCGTAATCATGGCGAGGATGAAAATGAGCGCAACCTGGCGAGGCTGTCTCTGGATATCCTGGAAAAGGTGCACGATGAACTCCATTTTTATCAGGGACTGCAGCGTATTTATGAAAGCGTTGCCAATGCTCCCGAGGATCAGACACCAAGGGAAGTGCGACATCACTGTATGCGAGCGTTCCGGGCGTTGTTCGAGCAGACCCACTATAACGTGGCTGGCGAGGAGCACCTGCCAGACTCCTCAGGGCATCTGTTTATCATGAATCATCTGGAGAACCATACCGATAATATGCTGCCAAATGATTTTCGCCTAACCCTGGACACCCACTTCGTGTCGAGCATGGTGATCTACCCGAAATATCATGAAGCACCGATCAGGGTGGTGAAGAAGCCGGAGCTCGACTGGTACGGATTTCAACAATATTTCGACCGCCTTGAGTATCTCTATGTCTACCCTGGCGAGGTCGATGAGGAGGATCGTGATCATCACCTGACCCGCGAGCAACGCAACCGCCAGTTCATTGAACAGGCACTGGAAAGGCTGCAACAGGGGGACAATATCATTATCTGTCCGGAGGGACGCTGTTACTACACCGAGGAGTCACCCGGTCCGTTCAAGGCCGGGGTGTTTCGTCTGGCGCTGGCGGCCGACATAGAGCCACTGATCGTACCCATCGCGGTCGCCAATTTCGACAAGCGACTGACACGTACCTGTACCGCGGCCACCGTCTTTCCCCCTTTCAAAGTGAGCGACTACATAAACGATCCGGATGATGCCGAGTCCTTGTCCGAATTTATTCTGACCGTCAACGAATGGTATAAGGGCTATGTCAAGCAGGCTATCGAACTGACGCAGAGATGCGAAAAGGCACTTTAGGGTCTGTTAACACTAATCCAGTGCTGGTTGTATCTCCTGACGATGGCGCTTGAGTAAGATTCGGTTCAACCGCCGCCGTTGCTCATCGTCGACGGGGAGCAGCTCACAGTAATATTTTGCATTCTCCAGATCCTTGCTGATGTGCTCATGATATTTGGCAAGTTGTTCTGTAGCTTGTCGACAGCCGCCACGGGATAAGGCTTCCCATATCTCCACTGCCAACTCCCAGTTGCCGAAACGCCTGGCTAGTCGACCCAGTAACCTCTTACCACTGATTGACAGTGTCTGCCGCTGGCGCATTAACAAGGTATAGGCAGCAGTCTTGTCGCTATCCGTCAACCAGCGGGCGAGGGCCGCAATGTCTGCGTTATGGCGTTCCGGTTGCTCAATCACCCGAGCCAGGACAGCGTGGGCCATGGGGAGAGAGATGATATCCTGAAAATTGTGATCCACCACCCGCGCTAGTCGCGCTGTAGCACCCGTTGTTACACAATCGAACCAGGCTTCCGGGGCTTCCGAACCCGGCAGGTCGTTGTGTCTTTTCAGACCGAGCAGGCGCTGTTCCAGCGTCATCAGCCGGCAATCCGGCCAATTGCGGCCAAACAGTCGGCGCACGGCATGCAACAGGTCCAGGTGAGGCAGCCGATCCAATATGGCTGGTATATTCCGCATGCGGTAGCGGGTATTCATCAGGGGAATGTCGTAACACTTGCCGTTATAGCTCACCAGCCGATCATCTGGGCTGAGTATACTGTTAATCCTCTCGAGCATGGCATTTTCGCCGGCAAAGCGGGTGATCAGGTACTGGGTTGTCTCAAGGTTCTCCTGCTCAACCACTGCAAAACCGAACAGGAAGGCGAGGGTGCCGCTACCCCCCGAGAGTCCGGTGGTTTCGGTATCGAAGTAGACCTGGCGGCGGTTGGCCAGCACTCTGTCTCCGGGCAGGACGGGTCGTTGTTGCAGTAGCGAGAGAGGATGGCGGCCCATTGATCCATGCAGGGGTATATGACGCTGTATCTTGATCAGACCATCGCTGATTTGGTACCCCTTCAGCTGTTTTGCCAGTCTCTCCTCTATTGACTCTTGTCGCCGCCCTTTCGCATCATCAGAAAGTCGTGCCCGGTCGATCCGTGCCAAGCGATGTCGCAGATCCGTCGCAGATGCAACAGGCTGTTGCCCTCGATCCTTTTTCAGTGCCCTCAGACGGCTGAGTTTTGTTACGAGTGTCATTGTCGGTTATGACCTGTTGACACTACATCAGGAGTGAAAGCACTTCGAGTGCGGCCTGTTTGGGCGAGTAGCCCCGCATCTCGTCGCTGGCCAGGATAGGGCCGATGCAGCTGGGGCAGCCATGGTTACAGCTGCAGTCAACGACAAGCCGCTTCGCTTCATGAACGATGGTCTCACGGCTCTCGCAAAGCGGTGATGAGAGTCCGATGCCTCCAGGATAGTTGTCGTAGAGAAACAGCGTGGGAGTGAAGCGATCCAGCTGCGCCGGATCAATTCGCTGGTCCTCCCTGTTGCGCAACTCTCCCCGTCCACCGGCATGTACTGTGGCGAACCAGCGGGCGTTGCCGTCACCCACCGCCTTGCCGATATCTCCGGGTTCGGAAAGCATGTGCATGGTGGCGACGATATGAAGTGCATAGCTGGCGCCGAGAAAGCCGTCCAGGGCAGTCTGTCGTGAGTGGAATGCAGCCTCCAGCGCCTGTGGATTTATCTGCCACCAGACGGCGGTGGTGTGCATCTCCTGATCCGGTAGCTCGATCTTGCCATAGCCCACGTTATCGTGACTGTAGTAGCGAATCTTTTTGTAGCCGGTTATGCGCTTGACAAGATGGACCTCACCCTGGGCCACGCCATGACGGGCATATTCGTGCTTCTCGAAAGACTCCAGAATCTTAAGGCGTGTATAGTCTATGGCATCGGTGTAGTAATCGGTTCGGGTGCGGGTAACGAATGCCTTGCGTCCCTCCCAATCGAGTCGCTCAACCTGATAGGGAGTGGATTGAACCATGTAGATGGCGCCTTCATGGATGGTCATCGGTGCGGAACTGTAGTCGACTTCGGCAATCACGGTTTTTCCGCCCCCGGTAGTATCCACCACCACGAAATTACCCTCCGCCACCGATCGCAGGCTGATACTGTTGGCGGGGTAGCTGTCGCTTATCCAGTGCCACTCATCCGCCTCCCGGTGCAGGATGCCATGTTCCTCCAGATAGGCGAGTAACTCGCTCAGCGGTTGGTCGCCGAACCGCTCTCCATCCTTGAACGGCAGTTCGAAGGCGGCGCAGCGAACATGATCAAGCAGGATCAGCAACTGATCGGCATCGATACGTGCCTGTTCCGGTGAGGCGCCAAGGAAGAAGTCGGGATTGCGAATAATGTATTGATCCAGCGGCAGGCTGCTGGCCACCAGCACGCCAACCGCTGTGCGCTGGCGTCTGCCGGCGCGTCCCAGGCGCTGCCAGGTGGCGGCAATAGTGCCGGGATAACCGTTGAGGACACAGAGATCGAGGGCGCCGATGTCCACTCCCAGTTCCAACGCTGAGGTGGAGACCACACAGTCGAGTTGCCCTTCACGCAGTCGCCGTTCCATATCGCGCCGTTCAGCGGGCAGGTAGCCGCCACGATAGGCGGCTACCCTGGCTGGATGTCTGGGGTCCCGGTCAAAGGCATCCTTGAGATACTTGGTCAGTACTTCAACCATCAGGCGTGAGCGGGCGAAGACAATGCTCTTTAGCCCCTGACCCATTGCCAGTTTGGTAATACGTGTGGTCTGGGAACGGGCGGATGCACGCATGCCGAGATCGGCATTGACCACCGGCGGGTTCCACAATAACAGGTGCTTGCCTCCCTGCGGTGCGCCGCTCTCGGTAATTGCATTGACTTCGTCTCCGATCAGTTCATGCGCCAGTTGGGCGGGATTGGCGATAGTGGCGGAGCAGAGGATGAACAGAGGGTCTGAGCCATAGAAGCGGCAGATACGCCGCAGACGCCTCATTACATTCGCAACGTGGGAGCCGAATACGCCGCGGTATGTATGCATTTCGTCGATCACCACATAGCGCAAGGACTCGAAAAACTGAGCCCATTTGGTGTGGTGGGGCAGTATCCCCTGGTGCAACATATCCGGATTTGAGAGCACCATATCACCACGGGTCCGCACCGCCTTGCGCGCATCCCCCGGCGTGTCGCCATCAAAGGTGAAAGTACGTAGGCCCAGTCCGGCTGCCTGGTTGAGGGCAGTCAACTCGGCCACCTGGTCCTGGGCCAGGGCCTTGGTGGGGAAAAGGTAGAGGGCTTTGGCCTGCGCCTGCAGCACCTCCTGCAGTACCGGCAGGTTGTAGCAGAGGGTCTTACCTGATGCCGTAGGGGTGACAATTACTGTATGCCGACCACTCCGTACCGATTCCCAGGCCGCAGCCTGATGCGTGTAGAGTCGCTTGATCCCGCGCTTTTGCAAGGCATCGGAGAGCCGCTGGTCGAGATCATCGGGCAGTGGGCGGTAGTTACCCTGCTTGGCGGGGAGTATCAGTTCGCCTGTGATACGCTCTCCATATTCGCTACGCAATTTGGCGGCCAAATGGTCAGCTGGATCAAGCCGGGTAACCGGCTTTGTGGCAGTTGTGGCTGCAATGGGACTAGTCATGGTTGTTCTCTTCCTGTTCTCCTGGTATAGAATAGAGAACAACCGGAGAACAAATCAAGGATCCCGATGAAATTGACCCGACGCCAGCAGGAGATCTACCAGACCCTGCGCGACTGTATCGAACACTATGAGCATGCTCCCACCTATGACGAGGTCTGCAGGTTGCTCGGGCTGAAATCCCGGGGTTCGTTACACAAACATATCCAGGCGCTGGTAGAGGCGGGCTTGGTGGAGCCCATGGAGGGTCTGAAACGGGGTATTCGCCTGGTTGAGCACGGTGTGGAGCAGGGCATCCCCTATCTCGGCCGCATCGCTGCCGGCAGGCCCATCGAGGCCATTAACAACGCAGAGCCGATGCAGGTTCCCGATGAGTTGCTGGGAAAGGGGCCATGTTATGTGCTCCAGGTGTCGGGGGATTCGATGATCGATGAAGGCATCCACCACGGTGACTATGTGGTTATCGAGCAGCAGGAGCATGCGCAGAATGGTGATATCGTTGTGGCATTGATCCATAACGAAGAGGCCACACTGAAGAGAATCGAGCAGCGTCCGGGTGAGATTGTACTTCATCCCGCGAACCACTCGATGAGTGCGATGGTCTATCGGCCGGAAGAGGTCAGCATACAAGGGGTGCTGCGGGGGCTGCTCAGATCCTATACATAACGGGGCAACAGCTTGATCAGCCTGTTGGATGGGTGTTAACAGCCCCGCGTGCACGGTTGTATGATTGTCTCTTCGCCGCAGTCACGGATCGGATGATATGACTGTGTAAAAACCAAACCACTGGAGACGAAAGCGTCCATCAATCCATGAGCTTACAAGGGTATCTGCGCCATATCGAGCGCCTAAATCACTGGAATCCGAGGAACTTCAAATCGCTCTTCTTCCAGGGGCAGCGTATCGGGCGTCTAAAGCAACCCGTGTGGAAGGCCCTCGGTCAATGGTCCGATGCCTTCAGACAGGGTGATGAGGGTCTTCATCTCCAGGGTCACTACGACAGCTTCGAAGCCCGTACCGGACTGTTTGCGGAGATCACCTCGACCTTGGTTGATGAGGGGGTCATATCCCATATCCACGGTGAACAGTATCCGGTTACTCATGCCGGCAGGGAGACGGCGATTGCCACGATGGATCGTGCCAGCGCCCCCTATTTCGGATTGCGGGCCTATGGTCAACATCTGAATGGTTTCGTACGCCATGGGGAGACGCTGAAACTCTGGATCGCAAGACGTGCGGCCGACCGGCGTAACTTTCCCGGTTGTCTGGACAATATGGTGGCAGGGGGGCTGCCCCACAACATCTCCCTTGCCGAGAATCTGCGCAAGGAGTGCATGGAAGAGGCCAATGTGCCTCCATCGCTGGCGAACCGAGCGATCTCCGTGGGTGTTCTGACCTATTGCACCGAGACAGCTGTCGGACTGAAACCCGATACGCTCTATTGTTATGATCTCGAGCTCCCGGGTGATTTCCTACCCCGGAACAGTGACGGCGAAGTGGCTGAGTTCATGCTGCTGCCTGTAGACGAGGTGGCGAGACTGGTTGCAAAGACCGATGAATTCAAGCTCAACTGCAATCTTGTGGTGATTGACTTTCTAGTGCGCCATGGGATTATAAATCCCGAAACGTCCGGTTATCTGGATCTGGTACAGGGTCTGCACGAGAATATATAGGCGGGTGGGGCTTTATCTTGCGGTCCAGTACACCTTTTAGGCACTAAATTGAACCAGTGATGCGGTAATCCAGTCCAATCCTAGTCCTGTTTACTATGATGTATAGTCAAGCGCTGACTGTTAAGGCGCAAAAAAAGGCCAGGTAGTTACATGAAATTTTTCAAGGTTATTCTGCTCAGCTCGCTGTTTCTGTTCAGCAGTACGGCGCTATGGGCCAATCGCCAGGTTGTCCCGATCAGCGAACTGCAACCGACTCCGGAGCAGCAGCAAACGGCAAATGTCATCGTCAAGGTTATCGAAAAATACCATTACAAAGAGGTGGCGCTCGACGATGCCATGTCTAAGATGATCCTCGATCGTTACTTTGACGCCCTCGATCCCAACCGCTCTTTTTTTCGCGCCAGGGATATCGTTCGTTTCTCACTCTATCAGGATAAACTCGATGACTACCTGAAGAATGCCAGAATCGAGCCTGCCTTCGAGATTTTTCGCCTCTATCGCAAGCGTGTAGCGGAGGCGGTGGCTCATGCGCAAAAACTGGTTGATAAAGCGTTCGATTTCACAATCGATGAGAGTTATCGATTCGAGCGTGACAAAGAACCCTGGCCTCAAACCCGTACTGAACTGCAGGAGATATGGCGCAAGCGGGTAAAGAATGATTTCCTCAATCTGCGGTTGATGGACAAAAAAGACGATGAGATTCGTAAAACCCTGCGTGAACGCTATAAACGTCTGTTGAGCCGGGTGGAGCAGTTCGATACCAACGATGTTTTTCAGACCTTCATCAATGCCTATACCCTGAGTCTGGAACCCCATACCAGTTATATGTCGCCGAGCACATCGGAAAACTTCGATATCAGCATGCGCCTCTCCCTGGAAGGTATAGGCGCAGTACTCAAGGATGAAGACGGCTTTACCGTGGTCCAGAAGACAGTGATAGGCGGACCCGCTGAACAGAGTGATCTGTTGCATTCGGGTGATCGTATTGTCGGTGTCGGACAGGGGCTGGAGGGTGAAATCATCGATATCGTCGGTTGGCGATTGCAGGATGTGGTGGAGCAGATCCGTGGTCCCAAGGGCTCGGTCGTCAGGCTCGACATCCTGCCAAAGGGGACTGAAACCGGTTCCAAGCGCAAGACCATCACGCTCGTGCGCAATAAGATAAAGCTTGAGGAGCAGGCGGCGAAAAGCTATATCATCGAGGACCTGGACGGGATGAAGGGTATGCGTATCGGTGTTGTCGAAGTGCCGACTTTCTACCGTGATTTCGCCGCCGAGGCGAGAGGGGATGAGGATTTCCGCAGCACCACCAGGGATGTTCGCAACCTCCTGGGTGATTTGAAGAAGCAGGGTGTCAACGGCATCGTCATCGATCTGCGGGAAAACGGTGGCGGCTCGCTATCCGAAGCGACCGAACTGACAGGGTTGTTCATCGATTCCGGGCCCGTGGTTCAGATCAAGGACGCCTTCGGTAAGATCGAGATCGAGCAGGATCCGGATCAAACCATAGCCTACGAGGGACCTTTGGCGGTTCTGGTCGATCGCAACAGTGCCTCCGCCTCGGAAATATTTGCCGGTGCCATCCAGGATTACAAGCGGGGCATCGTCATCGGCGAACCCACTTTCGGTAAGGGAACTGTGCAGACGCTGGTGGATCTGGGGCGCTTCGTACCCGGCCGCAAGAAAGACTTGGGCAGATTGCGACTGACCATGGCGCAGTTCTTCCGCATCAATGGCGGCAGCACCCAGCACCGGGGAGTGGTGCCCGATATTCAGTTTCCAATGGCGAAATTCTCAGAAGATTTCGGGGAGCGTTCATTGGAGAATGCGCTGCCCTGGGCACAGATCAGACCGGCCAATTTCGCTACCAAAGGGAAATGGGCCGTACCCCATCTCATTGATAACCACATGAGCCGGGTTGAGCATGATCCCGGATTCGAAATGCTGGTCGATCGGGAAAAACGCTTTCAGGCACTGGACAAGCGTACTGAGACAAGTCTGCTGGAGAGCCGCCGCCGGTCTGAATGGGATGATCGAGAGCAGGAGCAGCTAGTGCACAAGAACAGGTTCAGGGCGTCGCAAGGCTTGCAGGCTATCAAATCCATCGACCAGGAAGACATAGATGTTGATGTTGATGACAAGGAGTCGGAAGCGACACAACGCATCGAGTTGAACGAAGCGGCCCGCATTCTGACGGACTCGATCCGAATGCAGGCGCCCAGGGCGGTGATGCGCTAGTCTGTAAAGGCATGCTTCAAAATGACAATTGATGGTATGATGCGTGCCTTCAGTCTACGCCCCTGTGCGGCATAAATTCACCTGGCCTGTATATTGCCTCATTGCATGTTTACAAGTTAAGTCAGAATCATCAATTTGGTTCCGGCCTCAATCCAATCTATTACATGGACTGCTCCCGGTTTGTATACGACACTTGAACAACGTTTGGAAAAACTGCGTCAAGCAGATCAGGCCGGGCTGCTGAGAGGGGGGCTGATAGGTCTGGAAAAAGAGGGGTTGCGGGTATCCCCGTCCGGCTGTATCTCGCAAAACAGACATCCCGGGGCGTTGGGGTCCGCCCTGACCAACAGGTACATTACGACGGATTACTCCGAAGCCCTGACCGAAATCATCACGCCACCTTCAGCGGATCGTGAAGAGCCGTTACGGTTTTTGTCCGAGGCGCACCATTTCCTCTACCAGCACCTGGGTGATGAGATCCTCTGGTCAACCAGTATGCCCTGCATAGTCGAAAGCGATGAACTGATTCCGATCGCAGAATATGGCGACTCCAATGCCGGTATGATGAAAACCGTCTACCGCAGAGGGTTGGGTCACCGCTACGGCAGAGTTATGCAGGTGATAGCCGGGGTCCATTTCAACTACTCTATACCACTGCCGTTCTGGCAGGTGTTTCAGCACTTGGAACAGGATGAAACACCGATACAGTCTTTTATTTCGGAATCCTATTTTGCCATGCTGCGCAACCTGCAGCGGGTCGGCTGGCTGATCCCCTACCTGTTCGGGGCTTCACCTGCAGTATGCAAATCCTTTCTCGGAGGCAGACTTACCACGCTGCAGGTGTTTGATGAATACAGTTACTACTCCCCCTATGCCACCTCTTTAAGGATGGGGGATATCGGTTACCAGAACAGTAAGGAACAGGGTACCGGTATCAAAGCCTGTTACGATTGCCTCAACGCCTACATCGAGACCCTCTCTCGGGCCATCGAAACACCCTGTCCGATCTATCAAGCCATTGGGGTCAAGGTCGATGGTCGTTATGAGCAGCTGAACGCCAATATTCTGCAGATCGAGAACGAGTACTACAGTACGGTGCGTCCCAAACAGATTCCCGAGATGATGGAGAAACCGATCCATGCCCTGCAACGTCGTGGAGTACGTTATGTGGAATTGCGCTCCCTGGATGTGAATGCCTTTCATCCACTGGGTATCGCAGAAGAGCAGATCTTTTTTATCGAGGCCCTGATGCTGATGTGTCTGTTACACGCAAGTCCGGTGATCAATGTGGCGGAACAGAAGGAGATCGACTGGAACGAGTTGACGGCCGCCCACCAGGGAAGAAAGCCCGGATTGATGTTGCAGCGTAATGGAGAGAAAGTTGCTTTGCGGAGTTGGGGGTTGGAAATCTGCGACGCCATGCTGCCCCTATGCGAACTATTGGAGGCGGGCATGCCGAGCAATCCCTACAGCGAAAGCCTGATGATACAGCGCTATCGCCTGCAGGATGCCGATCTGACTCCCTCGGCGCGCATGCTCGCGGAGATGCGTGGCAATGGGGAGAGTTTTTTCCAATTTGCCCAGCGTATGTCGAAGCAGCACCAACACACCTTTATGCAGCAGGAGCACTCAAGTCAGGATCAACTGTTGCTGCGTCAGGAGGCGACCGATTCATGGCAGCGCCAGCGGGAGTTGGAGGCATCAGACAGAGTCAGTTTTGATCTGTTCCTGGAGGACTACTTCGCCCAACAGCTCGATGAGGACCTATCCCGCAAAGTAGAAAAGAGAAGCATATCGGCAAGCTGAGTTGTAGAATGGCGCTCATGTAACGACACAACGAATCAGAAAAACTATGAAGAACGAGGATGGGTTATGGGGGAACAGAACTATGGAGATTGGGGGTTTTCTACCCAGGCTGTGCGCGTAGGACACCACCGTACACCGGAAGGTGAGCATGCTGAGCCGATCTTTCCGACTTCCAGCTTTGTCTTCCGCAGTGCCGCCGAGGCCGCGGCGCGATTCAGTGGTGATGAGCCGGGTAACATCTATTCACGTTTCACCAATCCCACGGTAAGAACTTTCGAAGAGCGACTGGCGGCGTTGGAGGGAGGAGAGTGTTGCGTCGCTACCGCATCCGGCATGTCGGCAATCATGTCGACATGCATCGGCTTACTGCAGACGGGTGACCACATTGTCTCATCGCAAAGCGTGTTCGGGTCGACCACCATGCTATTCAACAAGTACCTCACCCGATTCGGCATAGAGACCAGTTTTGTCGACCTCAATGATCCGCAGGCCTGGGAGGCCGCACTTCGTCCGGAAACGAAACTGCTGTTTCTCGAGACCCCTTCCAACCCACTGACAGATGTGGCTGATATCACTCACTTGAGTGAGTTGGCGCATGCCCGTGATTGCCTGCTGGTGGTGGACAACTGCTTTTGCACGCCTGCCCTGCAGCAACCACTCAAGTTGGGGGCGGATATCGTCATTCACTCGGCAACAAAGTTTCTGGATGGCCAGGGGCGTTGTGTCGGGGGGGCTGTGGTGGGCAGTCAAGAAGTGGTTGGCGATGCTGTATTCGGGGTACTGCGAACCGCAGGTCCAACCATGAGTCCATTCAATGCCTGGGTCTTCCTTAAGGGACTTGAAACACTCGAACTGCGCATGCACGCCCATTCACGCAATGCCCAAGTATTGGCCGAATGGCTGGAGCAGCATCCACAGATCGAGCGTGTCTATTTTCCCGGCCTTGCGAGTCATCCTCAACACGCCCTGGCGATGAAACAGCAGCGTGCGCCCGGCAGTATTGTCTCTTTCAATGTCAAGGGCGGGCAGCCGGCGGCATGGACAGTCATCGATTCCACCCGAGTACTCTCAATCACGGCCAATCTTGGCGATACCAAGACGACTATCACCCATCCGGCGACCACGACACACGGCAGATTGACACCCGAGGAGCGAAGCCAGGCCGGAATACAAAACGGTCTGGTGCGCATCGCTGTGGGGCTGGAAAATGTTGAGGATATCAAAAACGATCTGGCCCGCGGTCTCGATCGTTTGTGAACAGCAACGATTTTCAAAGCCTGCGTGACAAGTGGGACAGGCACCATGCCGATGCGGATAAACGTCCCACTCCCGCAGAGGTTCTGGAAAGAAATCTGCATCTGCTGCCAGCCAAGGGTACCGCACTGGATCTTGCCTGTGGAATAGGAGGCAATGCGCTGACCCTGGCGCGTCACGGACTGGATACAGTGGCATGGGATATCTCCCCCGTCGCCATTCAGCGGCTTAAGACCTATGCCGCAGAAGCGGGATTGAAGAATCTATCAGCAGAAGTGCGTGATGTAGAACAGTTGCCTCCATCTCCCAACAGCTTTGATCTGATAGTTGTCAGTTTTTATCTTGAGAGGACCTTGATACCTGATCTGATCGAGGCATTGTTACCGGACGGTTTGATCTTCTATCAGACCTTCATACAGGCTGCTGTGTCGAACCTGGGACCGAGTAACCCGGCCTTCAGATTGGCGGATAATGAGCTGTTGCATCTGTTCTCCAGTTTGAAACTGCGATATTACCGTGAGGAGAATCTTTTGGGTAACCTGGAGGAAGGTACGCGGGATGTGGCAATGCTGGTAGCGGAAAAATCATGACAAGCGGGGATCCGACACGAGTGATGGTTGGCTAACAGAACAAAGCCGCAAATGAACGCCAATCTCCGCGAATCGACGCCAAATCATATACTGAATCACCACATCATCTATTTGTAAAAATCTGCGGTGATTAGCGTTCATTTGCAGCCGATCAGGTAGATTGTGGCTCTACCGCTATGAATGATGATGTACAAATATTGTAACTGAATACTATTTTGGATCTGATACGCGGTCTAGTGGGCCACGCGGGTAAAGTCAGTGCCCGGATGTAGTCCGAAGGCCTGTTCCAGGTTCAGCTCTTCAATCAACTGGTCACCAGCCTGCAGGCCATATTCACGCTGTATTTCGCCAAGCAGCAGGCGCACTGCATTGCGGTTGTAACCGCTGCCGAAGCTGATCTGTTGTTTGATAATCTCGCGTGCCTTGTCGATAGTCATGGGCAAATCACTATACGTTATTGGAAATAGTAGCAAACCATCTGCTGAACATTTCCCTGAAACCCCCTGGGTTGAATGATCTTTGACTACCCACATCTAATGACAATAATACACCTCAACAGGGCGTAGGCGGTAACTATTGTGAAGATACACATACGACAGCTATTCGACCGACAATCGAGCACCTATACCTACCTGGTATGGGAAGCAAACAGCCGTGAGGCGGCGATAATCGACTCTGTGAGCGAACAGATTGAACGTGATGTCAGGTTGATCGATGAGTTGGGCCTGACCCTGAAGGTCGCCTTGGAAACCCATATTCACGCAGACCATATCACAGGAAGCGGACAGCTTCGCGAACGGCTGGGCTGTCAAGTGGCGGTGCATGAAAAGGCGGCATGCGATTGTACTGATCTCAAACTGACCGATGGCGATATCGTTCATCTGGGTAATGAAAAGCTCGAGATCATCCACACGCCGGGGCATACCGATAACGATATCTCCATTCTTGCCGAAGGAGTGGTTTTTAGCGGCGATATCCTCTTGATACGCGGCAGTGGCCGTACTGACTTTCAGTCGGGGGATCCTGGCATATCCTACGACTCAATCACCCAACGGTTGTTCAGCCTTGCGGATGATACGGTGATATATCCAGCCCATGACTATAACGGTTTTACCAGCAGCACCGTGGGTGAAGAGAAGCGTTGCAATCCCAGGTTGGGGAATGCAACCCCACGTAGTGACTATATTCAAATCATGCAGGCAATGAAGCTGGACAAGCCTGAGCACATGGATATCGCGATACCCGGTAACCTGGCGTGTGGCTTGAAATAATATGCAACGAGAAAACCTGGAGAAGATGCTCGAACAGGGGAATGACAACGCCCTGTTACGCTATACATTGGGTTCGCTCTGTTTGAAGGAAAAGGACGCGGATATGGCCGTAAGGCATCTGGCCGAGGCGCTGAAACAAGACCCAAACCATTCAGCAAGTTGGAAATTGTATGGTAAGGCACTGGCCGCATTGAACAGGGAGGAAGAGGCAAGGAAGGCCTATCGGAAGGGGATTGCCGTAGCTGAGGCCCGCGGGGATGTCCAGGCAGCTAAAGAGATGGGTGTCTTTTTGAAGCGGCTCGAATAAGAATCTGTAAAATGAGCTTACTAGGGCCTGTTAACACTAATCCAATCGGCTCTGTTGTGTCTGAAAATGCGCCAATCAAGGCGCGAGGAGTGAGGTTTGGTGATTCCAAATGAGCGACGAGCAACGCCGAGTGGCGCATTTTCAGGCACAACCCGAAGGGCTGGGGCTGTTTTTCCACCCAGCGGCGTTATCATTCGCTCATTTAGCACGGCTAAACCTCGCTCATTCTGCCTTGCTGGGTAAAAAAACAGCTCCAGCAGAGTCGATTGGATTAGTGTTAACAGGCCCTAATAGGACTGGCCGTGCTGAAAACAGGCATGTTAGTTTAACTTTCGGTACCCGGTGGTCATCTTTTTCAGACCGGCAATGACTACTGAGTTTCAATTAAACTGGAACCAATGATTGGTCAGCCAATCACTCGAATATTTAATTAATCGAAGAGTCAGGACGGATATGGATCAACCCGATAAGCAACAGGTCAAAGAGTACCTGCTACAGCTGCAACAGACGATTTGCTGTGCGTTGGAAGAGGAGGATGGCAAAGCACGCTTTTTCCAGGATAGCTGGCAGCGTGAGCCCGGCGCGCACCTGGGAGGGGGTGGTATCAGCGCGGTCCTCCAGGAGGGTGAAGTATTCGAACAGGCTGGAGTCAATTTTTCCCATGTCACCGGTGATCAGTTGCCCGGCTCGGCGACCGCACATCGACCGGAACTGGCGGGACGTGCCTTCGAAGCCATGGGTGTATCCCTGGTCATTCATCCCAACAATCCCTATGTACCCACATCGCATGCCAATATCCGTTTTTTTATCGCAGAAAAAGCGGATCAGGTGCCGGTATGGTGGTTTGGCGGCGGATTCGATCTCACGCCTTACTACGGTAATGACGAGGATTGCCGGCATTGGCACAAAATGGCCAACCTGGCCTGCCGGCCCTTTGGTGACGATGTGTACGCCAAATACAAGGCCTGGTGCGATGACTATTTCTATCTCAAACACCGCCAGGAGCCACGCGGCATCGGCGGCCTCTTCTTTGATGATCTCAATGAGTGGGGATTTGAAACGTGCTTCGATTTCATGCAGAGCGTGGGTGATCACTATCTTCTGGCCTACATGCCGATCGTAAAACGACGCCGCGATACCGAGTATGGCGAGCGGGAGCGCAATTTTCAGCTCTATCGCCGCGGCCGATACGTGGAGTTCAATCTTGTTTACGATCGGGGCACACTGTTCGGTCTGCAGTCAGGGGGGCGTACAGAATCGATACTTATGTCACTGCCGCCCCTGGTGCGCTGGCAATACAACTGGCAGCCGGAACCGGGCAGTGCGGAGGCGCTACTCTATGATCGTTATCTCAAGCCGAGGGAATGGTTAGGGCCTGTTGACAGGCCCTAGTGTAACCACACCATGAAACCCTACTCAGAAGCCTGTGATGAGAATAAAGCGCCCATCCTGGAAGTGCTTCTACGCCTGTTCCGTGATGTTCAGACCGTCCTTGAGATCGGCAGCGGTACCGGTCAGCATGCGGTCCACTTCGCCGCCGCCATGCCCCACCTAACCTGGCAGACCAGTGACATGGAGGAGAATCATCCGGGGATCCATGCCTGGTTGCGGGAGGCCGCTCTGCCCAATGTTCGCAATCCGCTCGGGCTGGATGTGAGTCGTGCATGGCCTGCCGGGGAGTATGATGCGATCTTCAGTGCCAATACCACCCACATCATGTCATGGCCTGAAGTCGAACTGATGTTTCAGGGAGTCGGGCAGGTACTGAAACGAGGAGGCTGTTTTGCACTCTATGGCCCATTCAATTATCAGGGAGGGTATACCAGCGAAAGCAATCAAAGGTTTGATCAGTGGCTGAAATCAAGGGATCCCTTGAGTGGTATTCGGGATTTCGAAATGCTCGATGAACTCGCCGCTTCAAATCATCTGATCTTCTCCGAGGATGTGGAGATGCCTGTGAATAACCGAATTCTGGTGTGGTACAGGGATCGCTGAGCGGCACACGATCGCTCTCCACAGAAACAATTTCAGGCGTATTTAATCTGTTGAAAAACATGGAGATATCTTCTTCTCTTCCGGTTCAGGCGTGGTTCAGTTTCAACCTCGTAAGCTTTAACCATATCGAGAGAGTGACTTACAAGTCAGGATTAAAGCTTAGAGAGCAGGAGAGAAGAGATGAAGACAGAGGCATTGACAATTGGTACAGCACTCATGATTGCATCGATGACAGCCGCTGCCGGTCAGCGCGACTACTTTCACGATACCGCCAAGGTTATCGATGTTGAGCCGATCTACCGCAATGTAGAGGTTTCGTATCCCGAGAGAGAGTGTTGGGATCAGGAGGTCGACCGCTATCATCCGGATGGACGCCGTTACACCGGCACGGTATTGGGCGGTATTATCGGTGGCGTGGTAGCGAACAAGATCAGTCGAGGCCGTGGTCGAGGCAGAGATGCCGCCACCCTGGCGGGCACTCTGCTCGGTGGTGCCATCGGTCACGATCTCAGTCAGCAGCACCGGGGCGGGCACCACACCACATCGGTGGAACGCCGTTGTGAAGTCACACACCACACCCGCTACGAGGAACAATTGGTCGGCTATGATGTAACATATCGGTATAAGGGGCGTGAATTCACTACCCGTACCAATAATCATCCCGGAAAAAGGATTCCGGTTGCGGTAACTGTCAGACCAGTGGGTGATGATTAGAGCTAACACTACACAAATCCAAGACGATGACGAATAGAACTCGATTTATATCCAAAATGCTGTTGTGCGCACTGCTGCTGATATCCAGCCTCTATGCCAAAGGCGATATGAGCCTGGATCAAGCGGTGGAGCAGGCCAAACAGCGTCTGGGAGGTCGAGTGATCTCCGCCGAGACGCGGGAACGTGATGGCAAGCGGGTTCACAACGTCCGTATCCTTACCAAGGAAGGCAAGGTGCGTAGATTGCGGATCAATGCCGAAGGCGGTCGTCGTCACCACAAAGGTCGCCGTTGATTGGTGCGTTCAACAACTGATCATGAATCGCGGAACAGGCCGTTTTCAGCAATTTTCAACTGACCTGACGATAAGTCCAGGTATCGGATCTGCAGATGCGTGTGCTATTAGTAGAGGATGAAGCGGATATTCGCGAGCCATTGGCGGATAAACTGCGCAAGCAGGGTTATACCGTAGATAGTGCCGAGGATGGTGCCGCCGGACTGTTTCTCGGCAGGGAGTATGGCATCGACGTGGGTATCGTCGATATCGGATTGCCAAAGTTGTCAGGGATAGAGTTGATCAGGGAGCTGCGTAAGCTGGACAAGCACTTTCCGATTCTGATTCTGACCGCCCGCGGCAACTGGCAGGACAAGGTCGAGGGGCTGGAGGCGGGCGCCGATGACTATCTGGTCAAACCATTCCACGTGGAAGAACTGCTGGCCCGTCTTAATGCACTGTTGCGACGTACTGGCGGTTGGTCACAACCGGTGCTTTCGGGTGGTCCGGTGGAACTCGATACCCGTACCCAGTCGGTCACCCTGCATGGCGATCCGGTGGAATTGACAGCCTATGAATACAAGGTGCTCGAGTACATGATGCTGCATGCCGGAAAGGTAATCTCCAAGACCGATCTTACTGAGCACATCTACGACCAGGATTGGGATCGCGACAGTAATACCATCGAGGTGTTCGTACGCCGCCTGCGAAAAAAGCTCGATCCGGATGAGCGCTACAAACCGATAGAAACGCTCCGTGGTCGAGGTTACCGCTTTGCCCTCGAACGCTGATCCTTTCCACTGTTACCACTAGGGGAGCAAAACGGCCTGGATGGGACAAGTTCGTACCTTCTCCATACATCAACGCCTGTTGCTGGCTGCCAGTCTGGTATTGAGCGCCTTTCTTGGATTGACGGGACTGGCCCTGGACAAGGCATTCCGTTCGGCCAGTGAAGAGGCGCTACAGGCACGCCTGTACAGCAGTGTCTATGCACTTTTGGCGGCGGCAGAGGAGGATGAAGCGGGACGACTCAGGATGCCTCGGGTATTGACCGATCCCCGTTTCAACCGACCGGAATCGGGACTTTATGCCCAGGTTAGCGGCAAGCAGGAGAGCTACCTCTGGATATCACCCTCTTCTGTGGGACACAAGCTTGGCTTTGTACGCGAAATGCAGCCGGGTGAGTCGAAATTCGAACGATTCAAGCTCGACGGCGCCGCAACCATGGGATTGAGCTTCGGTGTGGTTTGGGAGGATTTCCAAGGCCGTGAACTGCAATATGTCCTGGCGGTGGCAGAGGACTTGAAACCGTTGCAGGAACAGATTGCCGCATTCCGCGACACCCTTTTTCTCTGGCTTGGCGGCGCTGCGCTGCTGCTGTTGCTGGTACAGGGCTGGGTGTTGCGCTGGGGATTGCATCCGTTGCGGGAAGTGGCACACGCGCTGACCGAGATTGAGTCGGGTCGCGAGGATCAACTGAAGGGAGTCTATCCGAAGGAGCTGAATCGTCTGACCTCGAATATCAATTCCCTGATTCGCCATGCCCAGGCCCGTCAACAGCGTTATCGAGACAGTCTCGGTGACCTTGCCCATAGCCTCAAGACACCCCTGGCGGTTTTGCAGGGTGTCGCTGAGAATGAGGGTGACAATCAGCTGGCAATTAAAAATACGCTGCGCGAACAGGTCGAGCGCATGAACCAGATCGTCAGCCATCAGCTGCAACGGGCAGCAGCCTCAGGGAGCAGTGTGCTGACCCAAAACCTGTCCGTCAAACCGGTAGTGGAACGTATCGCGGGCTCCCTGGAAAAGGTCTATCGGGAACAGAGAATAACCTGGGATCTTGATGTTGCAGAGGGGGTCCTTTTCCGCGGCGATGAGGGCGATCTTATGGAGCTTCTGGGGAACCTGATGGAAAACGCCTGCAAATACGGTCATGGCCATGTCCGGATCAGGGCGGTAACAGGGAAGGATCTCCATCTAAGCGTGGAGGACAATGGAAAGGGTATACCTGAAGATCAGGTGAAATCGGTATTACAGCGAGGACATCGTGCCGACCAGCAGCTGCCCGGCCAGGGAATCGGACTCTCGGTCGCTGCCGATATTGTTGCCGCGTATGGGGGTCGGATCGAAATAGGTGTGGCCGAACAGCTGGGTGGCGCGGCTGTGCAGGTTTATCTCCCCGGAGGATGAAGACCTTCCAACCATTCAGAAAGAGGGTCGGTGTTCTAATCGTTCAATGGTCTGCTACCTGGCTTAACCTGAGGAAATTATCCAAGCGATGGGGTGTAATCTCGGCACTCTCCATGGCCGCCTGAATGGCACAACCCGGTTCATGGTCGTGACTGCAATTATGAAACCGGCAATGACCGAGAAACGGCCGGAATTCGATAAACCCCTGTTCCAGTTCCTGCCGGGAAAGATCGGTAAGGCGAAAGCTGCGTACACCCGGTGAATCGATCAGTTCGCCACCCTGGGGAAGGGTATAACAGGTTGCCGCCGAGGTGGTATGTCTACCCAGGCCGGTCGCATTGGAGAGACGTCCTGTTTCCACCTTCATCGATGGCAGCAGTGCATTGACCAGCGATGACTTACCCACACCTGACTGTCCCAGCATGATACTTGTCTCATCCTTCAGATTATCGATCAGAAGATCCAATCCATGTTCACGTTTGGCGCTTACCCCGATAACCGTATATCCGATCGACTTATATGGTTCAAAGCGCCGCATGAATTCATGTTCCAGTCCCCCTCCCAGCAGGTCGATCTTGTTGATAGCGATCAAGGGTGGGATACCGATGGTTTCGGCAGTCACCAGATACTGGTCCAGAAGGTAGCCACTGGGTTCCGGCTTGGGTGCAAGCACTATCACCAGTTGGGTGATATTGGCCGCCAATGGTTTGTATCTGCCGCTGTAGTCTGGGCGGCTGAGGACACTGCTTCGAGGTTGCAGCGCTGTCACCACACCAGTGGTTTCATCCACCTGTTGCCAAATGACCCAATCACCACAGACTGGGTGGCCGATATGTTGTCGTGTCTGACAGCGAAACAGCTTGCCCTGTGCGTCCATGACACCCAGGGTTGCACCGTGGCGGATGATAACGCGTCCCTCCAGAGCCGGATTGTCCCCAGCCTCTGAAAGTGATTGCCTGGCCTTTGAATCGAGTCGTTTGCGACGTTTCTCCTGTATTGCCTGAATGCGTGTTTTCTGTTGTTTGGTCAGGCGACGTTTGGCCATCGAATGCCTCAGGGTTTGATGCCGAACTTGTAGAACTCCAAATTGAGATATGTCGCGGTACTATCGACCTGATCATCAAACCAGGTCAGGCCAAGATTCTGTTCACAAAAGCGTACCTGTTTGTGTAACCCCGGCAGGGAGGTAACACGCCGGTTTTCCCGCGTATAGACTTCACTGCCGTGACACCTGATGCAGTGCTCTTCGTTCAACTGCTTTCCCATTGCGGGGTCGGCCGCCTGTGAGGTTGTTGATGCGAGTGTCAGCATCATTGCGGGTATCACGGTTTTGATCATTTGCTATCTCCATTGACCAGTGGTTTCTGTTGTTCCGCAAACGACTGGTATTCGCCTCTCTTCCAGTCATCGGCGCTCGCTATCTGTATGGGGGAGTGTGAAAATATGGCTGACATAGATATAAATACAGGTCTATCGATTCCGGATATTGGCAATACGCACGGGCGCCGGTGGGTGGCTGTCATGAAACAGCGAATAGAGCGGATCCGGTGTCAAGGTGCTCGCATTGTCCTGGTAGAGTTTGACCAATGCCTGCACAAGAAATTCTCCATTCGTCTGCCTGACGGCATAGTTGTCGGCCTGAAACTCGTAACGACGGGACAGGTAACTCCCCAGGGGCGTAAAAAAGACGGTGAAAACCGGAATCGCCAGCATAAACAGCAGCAGGGCGGCTGCATTGGAGGGTTGGCTGATCCCCAGGCCGTTATAGAACCATGGCTGTTGAGAGAGCCAGCCCAGCAGGGCCAATCCGAGCAGAGAGAGGAGACCCATCAGCAACATCTGTTTCAGGATATGTTTGTAGCGGAAATGGCCAAGCTCGTGGGCCAGGACCGCTTCCATCTCATCAATTGTCAATGCATCCAGCAGGGTGTCGAAAAAGACAATGCGCTTGCTTTTACCGAAACCGGTGAAATAGGCATTGCCGTGATTAGAACGTTTTGAGCCGTCCATGACAAAGATGCCGTCGCTGGTAAATCCGCATCGCTGCAATAGGGACTGGATACGGTTCCGCATATCGCCATCATCCAATGGGGTAAATCGATTGAACAACGGGGCGATAAACTTTGGGTAAGCCCAGCTTAAGGTCAGCGTGAAGCCCATCCAGGCGATCCATGCGGCAAGCCACCAGTATTGACCGGCACCTTGCATGAGTTGCAGGACGATCCAGAGCAGGGGCCCTCCCAGCAGGATGGAGAGCATGAGGCCGAGCAACCGGTCCTTGAGATATTGCTGCGGGGTGGTGCGGTTGAAACCGAAGGCTGTTTCCAGGCGGAATGTCCGATAGAGGTCGAATGGCATTTCCAGCAGGTTGTTGATGAGGAAGAAGGAAAAGATGAAAAGCATGCCGATGGTGATCTCTGCCCAGGCAAGGCCGCGCCACAAGTGATCGAGCAGATCGAGTCCTCCCCCCAGGGTCCATATGAGCAGCAGTGCGACACCCACTACGGCTTCAAGGATCGTAAGGCGACCTTTGGCCAGGGTGTAGTCCGCTGCCTTCTGATGCTCGTTGAGTGTCACTCTATCACTGAATTCCCCGGGTACCTGGTTACGATGTCGAGAGACGTGCCCAAGGTGCCGTAACAGCAACCAGAGTTGAAGCAAGGTGCCAATCGCGAGAAATGTGAGGAATAGTTGGGTAAATATCGGCATCGGTCCAGATTGTTAACTCAGTCGGAGGTGTACGAATGTTCTATTAGATCATTTCAGTTGAAAAATGCTCACAGTTTTTCAGGGCCTAGAATACAGAGAGTGGCAGCTTCCTGCTAGAATCTGGCGGCTGATAATGAAAAAGGATAACAAGATGCCTGTTGATGCCTCCAACCTGATATGGATAGATTTGGAAATGACTGGTCTCGATCCCCAAAATGACGAGATTATCGAGATCGCGACGATTGTCACCGATGCACGACTAAACATCCTGGCTGAGGGGCCCATGATCGCAATACACCAGTCACAACGAAGGCTGGATGCGATGGATGAGTGGAATCAACGTCAACATGGTGCCTCCGGGCTGATTGAGCGTGTCCAGAAGAGTGACTATGATGAGGCGCGGGCAGAGGCTGAAACCCTGGAATTTTTGCAGTATTACCTGCCCAGTGGCGCCTCGCCCATGTGTGGCAACAGCATATGTCAGGATCGGCGTTTCCTGGCACGGACGATGCCGAAGCTTGAGGCCTTTTTTCACTACCGGAATCTGGACGTCAGTACCCTGAAGGAGCTGATGAATAGATGGGCGCCGTCACTGAGCGAGGGATTCTCGAAAGCGGGAAAACATCTCGCATTGGATGACATCAAGGATTCCATCAATGAATTGTGCTACTACCGGGACCATTTCCTGCGTCTGCCCTGACATCTGCGATCTATTTCATTGATAACCCGGATTGCTTTTTCGATGTTGTTTCAAGGCCCATACAATGTGTTCACGTACCAGTGGCGAGCTGTCTTCGAGGCGCTCTTGCAGGGCAGTCACAACCCCTGTATTTGTGGGGGCGTTGCCCAGGGCAACGGCGATATTTCTTAACCAGCGGGTATGGCCTAAGCGCCGGATAGCAGATCCTTCGGTACGCTGCAGGAAAGTGGCCTCGTCCCAATTGAAGAGTGCGACAAGGGTGGCGCTGTCGAGGGAGGCGCGGGGGAGGAAATCGATCTCATGGGTAAGTTGTGCGAAACGGTTCCATGGGCAGACCTGCATACAGTCGTCGCAGCCAAATATTCTGTTGCCCATGTCTCGTCTGAGATGCTCAGGTATCGAACCATGGAGTTCGATGG